>NZ_SMKQ01000229.1 GCF_004348995.1 Nonomuraea terrae | reverse complement strand
TGGAGAACTACGAGCGCGTCGTCCTCCAGGTGCCCGACGGGGTGTCGGTGGCCGGGCAGGCCGTCAACGACGTCATCCACCTGCTCGCCGAGCTGGTCGAGAACGCCCTGTCGTTCTCCCCGCGCGATACCAGGGTGACCGTCTCGGGCAGCCGGATCGACGGCGGCGGCGTGATGCTCTCCATCACCGACTCCGGCATCGGCATGACCCCCGAGGAACTGAGCCAGGCGAATGACCGCCTCGGCGACGCGCCGACCATGGACGTGTCGGTGTCGCGGCGCATGGGCCTGTTCGTGGTCGCGAGGCTGGCACAGCGGCATGGCGTACGGGTGCAGCTGCGGGCGCACGGCTCCGGCGGCCTGACCGCCATGGTCCTCATCCCCGAGTCGCTTCTCGGCACGCAGGCCCCGTCGTACGCGGGTTCTGCGCCGGCCGGCGCGGGTCCCGCCGGCCGGGAGGAGGCGTTCGGCACCCCGGCCCCGTCGGCCAGCCCCTGGCCCGCGTCGCCGTACCAGCTCGGCCCCGGGCATCCCTCCTATCCTTCGTACCCGTCCTATCCGTCGACCGAGGCCGTTCCGCAGGGCGGCTCCCGGCCGTCGGCTCCGGCCTGGTCCAACGACGCGCCGTCCCAGGGCCGGGCGGCGTCCGACTCGGCCAACGACGTGTGGGTGTCCGCCCGCGCCCCCGTCACCAGCGAGAACGGGCTGCCCCGGCGCGACCTCCCGCCCGACGAGACCCGGCCCTGGGGGCGTCACCCCGAGCCGCCGCCGGAGCCGCTGCGCAACCGCTTCGACTTCCCCGAGCCCGAGTCCGCGAAGACGGGGCCGATGCCGGCCGTCCCGCCGGCCTCCTCGGGAGACGAGTACCTGCCGATCTTCGCCTCGGTGGAGTCGGCCTGGTTCGATCACGGGTCCGAGCCCAACGCCACGTGGGGTTCGAGCAACTCCGACGCGGGGTGGGACGCCGCGAAAGCGGTGGTGGAGCCGATACGCGACGGTTCGACGGCGGCGGGTCTACCCAAGCGGGTGCCCAAGGCCAATCTGGTGCCCGGCTCCGCCGACGCCGTCTCGGCTCCCCGAGGGATCGCGCCGATGCCCACGGTCGCACCGGAACGGGTACGCAGCCGGCTTTCCAGCTTCCAGCAGGGTTTCAGAGCAGCACGTGACGACATCAGCGAGGGGCGCAAGTACACCTCCGGTCCGAGAAGTGTTGAGAGCAGGGATGAACGCGCATGAACGACCTGAGCCAAACGGCACGTGGAGTCGATTGGTTAATCACGGACTTCGTCAGCACGGTCCCCGGCGTGGCGCACGCGGTAGTGGTCTCGTCGGACGGGCTGCCGCTGGCGGCGTCGGCGGGGTTTCCGGCGGATCGGGCCGATCAGCTGGCGGCGATCGCGTCGGGGCTGGTGAGCCTGACGCAGGGTGCCGCGAGGGTGTTCGAGGGTGGTGCGGTCAACCAGACGATCGTGGAGATGCAGCGCGGGTTGATGCTGATCATGTCGATCAGTGACGGCTCGTGCCTGGCGGTGCTGGCGGCCCCCGACTGTGACATGGGGCTGGTGGCGTACCAGATGACACTGATGGTGGAACGCGCCGGTCAGGTGCTGACTCCGGCTGTGCGGGCCGAGTTGCGCGCCAGCCAGACCAGGTGATGTAGGTGACGGACCCCAGATGGAACAGCGGTAGCTGGAACGCCGGTGGATGGGCGAGCGGGGGCTGGGAGCCGCCACCGCCGCCGCCCTCGGCGTCCAGCGACGAGCCTGCCTCGCCCGTCCGCCCGTACGCGGTCACAGGCGGGAGGACCGCGCCCAAGGTCAAGCTGGCGATGGAGGCGCTCGTGTCCTCGGCCACGGCCGAGCACCGCGAGTTCTCGCACATCACGCCCGAGTACAAAGCGATCAGCCAGCTCTGCCTGCAGGTCAGGTCGGTGGCCGAGGTGTCGGCCCTGCTGCGGATCCCGCTCGGCGTGGTGCGTGTTCTGATCGCGGATATGGCGGCCGAGGGCCTGGTACGGGTGCATCAGCCGCAGCTCGATGCAGGGAGGCCCGACGTCAACCTGCTGGAAAGGGTGCTAAGTGGACTTCGCAGACTCTAGCCCCGGTTTGACCTCGACGAAGATCGTGGTCGCCGGCGGGTTCGGCGTGGGCAAGACGACGTTCGTCGGAGCGGTGTCGGAGATCATGCCGCTCACCACGGAGGCCGTCATGACGGACGCCTCCGCGGGGATCGACGACCTCGGCATGACGCCGCTGAAGTCGACCACGACCGTCGCCATGGACTTCGGCCGCGTCTCGCTCGACCGCGACCTGATCCTCTATCTGTTCGGCACGCCCGGGCAGCACCGTTTCTGGTTCATGTGGGACGACCTGGTACGCGGCGCCATCGGCGCGGTCGTCCTGGTCGACACCCGCCGCCTGGCCGACAGCTTTCCCGCCATCGACTACTTCGAAGAGGCGCAGCTGCCGTTCGTCGTCGGCATCAACGGCTGGGACGGCCAGTACCTGCATGACGACACCGAAGTGCGCGACGCGCTCACCCTCGCCCCTCACATCCCGATGGTGCGCCTGGACGCCCGGTCGAAGGAGTCGGTCAAGAACGCGCTGATCCAGCTGGTCGAACACGCGCTGACGGTCCGGATGGCCGTGCCAGGCTGGAGCGGCTAGCAGAGCGGATAGTCTGGAGTCTTAGACGTACATTCGCTTCGAGGACTGGCCAACCACGTGTTCGAGACGCTTTCCGACCGGTTGACATCGGTCTTCTCCTCCCTCCGGTCCAAGGGCCGGCTGTCCGATGCCGACATCGACGCCACCACCCGCGAGATCCGCATCGCCCTGCTGGAGGCCGATGTCGCTCTCCCGGTGGTCAAGGCGTTCGTCGCGCAGGTCAAGGAGCGCGCCAGGGGCTCCGAGGTCTCGCAGGCGCTCAACCCGGCGCAGCAGGTCGTCAAGATCGTCAATGACGAGCTGATCGAGATCCTCGGCGGCGAGACGCGCCGGATCCGCCTGGCCAAGACGCCGCCGACGGTCATCATGCTGGCGGGTCTGCAGGGCGCGGGCAAGACGACGCTGGCCGGCAAGCTGGCGAAGTGGCTGCGCGAGCAGGGCCACGCGCCCATGCTCGTCGCCGCCGACCTGCAGCGCCCCAACGCCGTCACGCAGCTCCAGGTCGTGGGCGAGCGTGCCGGGGTCGCGGTCTACGCGCCCGAGCCCGGCAACGGCGTCGGCGACCCGATCGAGGTGGCCCGCAGGTCGATCGACGAGGCCAGGCGCCTGCAGCACGACGTCGTCATCATCGACACCGCCGGTCGCCTGGGCATCGACCAGGAGATGATGCAGCAGGCCGCCGACATCCGCGACGCGGTCCGTCCCGACGAGGTCCTGTTCGTGGTCGACGCCATGATCGGCCAGGACGCCGTCACCACGGCTCAGGCGTTCATGGACGGCGTCGGCTTCGACGGTGTCGTGCTGACCAAGCTCGACGGCGACGCCCGCGGCGGCGCTGCGCTGTCGGTCCGCCACATCACCGGCCGGCCGATCATGTTCGCGTCGACCGGCGAGAAGCTGGAAGACTTCGACGCCTTCCACCCCGACCGCATGGCCTCGCGCATCCTCGACATGGGTGACATCCTCACCCTGATCGAGCAGGCCCAGAAGACGTTCGACGAAGAGCAGGCCGCCAAGATGGCGGGCAAGCTCACCTCGGGCGAGAACTTCACGCTCGAAGACTTCCTCGAGCAGATGATGATGGTCCAGAAGATGGGGCCGATCAAGAACCTGCTCGGCATGATGCCCGGCATGGGGCAGATGCGCGACCAGATCAACTCCATCGACGACCGCGACCTCGACCGCATCGCGGCCATCATCCGCTCGATGACCCCCGGCGAGCGCCAGGACCCCAAGATCATCAACGGCTCGCGCCGCGCTCGCATCGCCGCCGGCTCCGGCGTCACGGTCAGCGCCGTGAACAACCTGGTCACCCGCTTCTTCGAGGCACAGAAGATGATGAAGCGGATGGCGGGGGGCATGGGCATCCCCGGCATGCCGGGCGGCCGCGGCAAGGCGGCCAAGACGCAGAAGAAGGGGAAGAAGGGGCGGCGCGTCAGCGGCGACCCGCGCAAGGCCGCGCTCGGGAAGGCCGACGCGGAGACCGCTCCTTCCGAGCCGAAGCAGGGCGGCGTGCTGGGCAATCTGGGCGGCAAGCTGCCGCCCGGCGTCGAGCTGCCCCCCGGCTTCGACCCGTCCAAGCTGAAGCTGCCCGGCCAGAAGTGACGCACCGCGCCCGGTGACCAGCCGGTCACCGGGTCTTGCCCGGCCCTTTGCGGCCCGCTGCCGTCCGAGGTCGTGGGCAGTGCCGTAGGTCTGGCAGAATGACATGTTGGAACACCGTGACCAGGTGGGTGCCCTCTCATCTCCCGCCGGACGCGCCTGTCCCTGGAGCGTCGTCCCGTCGTGCCCCACTCGGCGAGATGCCGTTCACCCACGCTCGAATGCAGGAGAGACCACACCCGTGGCAGTCAAGATCAAGCTCAAGCGGCTCGGCATGATCCGCAATGCTCAGTACCGAATCGTCGTCGCCGACAGCCGCACCAAGCGTGACGGCCGGGCGATCGAGGAGATCGGCCTGTACCACCCGAAGGACGACCCTTCGCGCATCGAGGTCAACGCCGAGCGTGCGGCCTACTGGCTCAGTGTCGGCGCGCAGCCGACCGAGCCGGTGCTCAAGCTGCTCAAGCTCACCGGTGACTGGCAGAAGTTCAAGGGCGAGCCGGCTCCGGCGCCCCTGAAGGTCGCCGAGCCCGCGCCCGACCGTCACGCCATCTACGAGGCCGCGGCCAAGGAGACCCTGTCCGGTGGCGACACCGGCACGGCCGCCACCACGCCGAAGAGGGCCAAGAAGAAGGACGACGCCGAGGCCGAGGTCACCACCGAGACCAAGACCGAGGGCGAGGCCTGACGTGCTCGAGGAGGCTCTCGAGCACCTCGTGAAGGGCATCGTCGAACATCCAGACGATGTCCGGGTCCGCGCACGCCGCATTCGCAGCGGGCGCGTCCTGGAGGTCCGGGTGCACCCCGAGGACCTGGGCAAGGTCATCGGACGCGGCGGGCGCACCGCCAAGGCGCTGCGCACGGTCGTGAACGCCCTGGCCGACGGGAAATACGTGCGGGTCGACCTGCTCGATCTGCACGAAGCAGTCCGTTAGCGTCAGGAAAAGCGCGCCCTCATCGGCTTCGTTCCGATGGGGGCGCTCGCGTTGAGAAAGGCAGATCACGTGCAGCTGGTCGTCGGCCGGATAGGCCGTCCACACGGGGTACGCGGTGACGTGACCGTGGAGGTGCGCACCGACGATCCCGAGCTGCGCTTCGCCCCGGGCATCTCGATCGCGACCGACCCCGCCGAGCGCGGGCCGCTCGTCGTCGAGGGGCGCCGCTGGCACAAGGGCATGCTGCTGGTGACCTTCGAGGGCGTCGCCGACCGCGACGCGGCCGAGGAGTTGCGCGGCACCATGCTGGTCATCGACTCGGCCGAGGTGGCGCCGCTCGACGACCCCGACGAGTTCCACGACCACCAGCTCATCGGGCTGACGGTCGAGACCGTCGCGGGCGAGCAGGTCGGCGAGGTGGAGGACGTCCTGCACCACGGCCAGGACCTCCTCGTGGTGCGCCGCAAGGGGCAGGACGACGCTCTCATCCCGTTCGTCAAGACCCTCGTGCCCGTGGTCGACGTGGAGGCGGGGCGGCTGGTGGTCGATCCACCGGAAGGGCTGCTGTGATGCGGCTCGACATCATCTCGATCTTCCCCGAGTACTTCGCGCCGCTCGACGTCTCGCTGATCGGCAAGGCCCGCGAGCGCGGCACCCTCGACGTGCGCGTGCACCAGCTGCGCGACTGGGCCCACGACGTGCACAAGAGCGTCGACGACACCCCGTACGGCGGCGGGCCCGGCATGGTCATGAAGCCCGAGGTGTGGGGCGAGGCCATCGACGCGGTGATCGACGGCGGCTCCCCGCGGATCGTCGTGCCGACGCCCAGCGGGCGGCCCTTCACCCAGGAGCTGGCCCAGGAGTTGGCCGCGGAGCCGTGGCTGCTGTTCGCCTGCGGGCGCTACGAGGGCATCGACTCGCGCGTGATGGACGAATACTCCGCACGGCTGCGCGTCGACGAGGTCAGCATCGGCGACTACGTGCTGGCCGGGGGAGAGGTCGCGGTGCTGGTCATCGTGGAGGCCGTCGGGCGGCTGCTGCCGGGTGTGCTGGGCAACGCCCAGTCGGCCGTGGACGACTCGTTCGCGCCCGGGTCGATGCACAACCTGGTCGAGGGGCCGGTCTACACCAAGCCGCCCGTGTGGCGGGGGCATGAGGTGCCGGCCGTGTTGCTGTCCGGACATCACGGAAATGTCGCCCGGTGGCGGCGTGAGCAGGCGATCCGCCGTACCGTACGCAACCGGCCGGAGCTGGCGGCGGAGCTCGACCCCGACACGCTCGACAAGCACGACAGGAAACTGCTCGAAGAGCTGTCATTTCGCGTCAGCCCGAAAGATGTGGCAAACTGAAGCGCTGCCGTCCATCATGCGGTCGGTGTTGCATGCCCGGGAAAGCGACCCCGGGCCCCCAGGAGACAGCAAGCGTGTCCACTTCCTGTCGCCGCGCTCGCGTTCGGGGCGTGGCCGGGTGGACCTCCGCCTGCTTCGCGAACCATTGAGGAATTGACTCTCATGCACACGAAGATCCAGGAGCTCGAGAAGGCGACCCTGCGCAGCGACGTGCCGGACTTCCGTCCCGGTGACACGCTCGAGGTCCACGTCCGAGTCGTCGAAGGCAACCGGTCCCGTATCCAGGTCTTCAAGGGCTTCGTGCTGCGCAGGCAGGGCAGCGGCGCCCGCGAGACCTTCACGGTCCGCAAGGTCAGCTACGGCGTCGGTGTGGAGCGCACCTTCCCGGTGCACAGCCCGGTCATCGAGAAGATCGTCCTCGTGACCCGCGGTGACGTCCGCCGCGCCAAGCTCTACTACATGCGCGACCTGCGCGGCAAGGCCGCCCGCATCCGCGAGAAGCGCGAGACCACGGCCGCCAAGTAATCCGAGCCGTGCTCATGAAAGGCCCGCGCCATGCGCGGGCCTTTCCGCTTTACAGGGCCGTTCCCTTTATGTGGAGGGAATCAGGGGTGGGTGTAACGTCGGTCGGGGGTTGTCGGGCCTGCGCATCATCTAGGCTCGTCAGCGATGACAAGCGAGTACCAGGAGCACGGCGCGGCGCGCCGCCCTGTCGAGGACGAGGTGGACGTGGTCGCGGAAGAGACGCAGAAGCCGGCCAAGGGCGAGAACAAAGAGAAGAAGGGCTCGTTCTGGAAAGAACTCCCCGTTCTCATCGTGGTGGCCCTGGTGCTGGCGCTGATCATCAAGACATTCGTGGTCCAGGCGTTCTACATTCCGTCCGAGTCGATGGAGAACACCCTGTTGAAGAACGACAGGGTCCTCGTCAACAAGCTCGTCTACCACACGCGTGACATCGAGCGCGGCGACGTGGTGGTCTTCTCCGGCGTCGACTCGTGGGACGGCGAGTTCCAGCTCGAGGAGCCGTCCAACGCGGTGGCGGGGTTCTTCCGGTGGGTCGGCACGGCCTTCGGCATCGTGCCCGGCGAGAAGGACTACATCAAGCGGGTCATCGGCGTCGGTGGCGACCACGTCAAGTGTTGCGACCCCAAGGGCCGCATCACGGTCAACGGCACGGCCATCGACGAGAAGAGCTACCTCTACCCGGGTGACGTGCCGTCCAACGAGTTCTTCGACATCACGGTGCCGCCAGGGCGGTTGTGGGTGATGGGCGACCACCGCTCGGTCTCGCTCGACTCGCGCTCCCACACCGGCGATCCGGGCGGCGGCTCCATCCCCGAGAGCCAGGTCATCGGGCGGGCCTTCGTGATCGTGTGGCCGTTCAACCGGTTCGGCTCGATCGACATACCTGAGACGTTCGCCCAGCCCGCGCTGCAGGCGCTCGGTGGGCCGGAGCCGGTGGTCGCCGGGTTCGGGCTCGCCGTACCCTTGGTGCTGGCCCGTCGGCGCCGGCTGCGCAAGACGCGCTGACGGCCGTCACGGAGAAGGCGGAGGGCGTGGCAAAAGAGAAGAAGAAGGGCGGTTTCCGCGAGACCGTCCTGCTGATCGCGATGGGGGTCGGGATCGCGCTGCTGTTGCAGGCGTTCGTGATCGGCTCGTTCTACATCCCGTCGGAGTCGATGGAGCGCACGCTCCTCGTCAACGACCGGGTGTTCGTCAACAAACTCGCGGGCAAGCCCGAACGCGGCGACATCGTCGTCTTCAAGGGCTGGAACGGCGAAGACACCATCAAGCGGGTCATCGGCATCGGGGGCGACAAGGTGGTGTGCTGCGACAAGCAGCGACGCATCACCGTCAACGGGACGCCGCTGGACGAGGAGTCCTACCTCTACCCGGACGATTTCGCTTCTGGCGATGACTTCGACGTCACGGTACCCCCCGGAAAGCTCTGGCTGATGGGTGACCATCGCAGTGCCTCGGCCGACTCGCGGGCCCACATGGAAGAGCCCGGAGGGGGTTTCATCTCGGAAGATGACGTGATCGGCAAGGCCGTGGTGCGCTATTGGCCGCTGTCGCGCGGCTACCTTTTCTCCCAGCCCGACATCTTCGACAAGGTCAAGTAGAGGGGACTTTCGGTCGCGGTTCGCGGCGAATGGGGCGTACGCTGCCTGTGTCATGACAGTTGCGTTCCGCCCTCGACCGAGTGTCGTCCGGCGAGATTCCGGACTCTACGCCTACGAGCGGGCGCTCGCCCGTCGCGGCCTCGCCCCCATCGCGGGTGTCGACGAGGCAGGGCGCGGCGCGTGCGCGGGGCCGCTGGTGGTCGCGGCCGTCATCCTGCGCAAGCGGATCGACGGTCTGGACGACTCGAAACTGCTCACGCCCGCGGTGCGCGAGCGCCTGTACGACCAGATCATGCGCGTCTCCCAGGTGGGCATCGTCATCATCCCGCCTGAGGAGATCGACGCCAAAGGTCTTCACAAGTGCAACGTTTCAGGAATGCGGCGAGCTGTCGCACAGTTGCCTTGTGACCCGGAGTACATCCTCACGGACGGATTCCCGGTGCCGGGGCTGCCCGCCCCGTCGCTGGCGGTGTGGAAGGGGGACCAGGTGGCCGCGTGCGTGGCGGCCGCGTCGATCGTGGCCAAGGTGACCCGAGATCGCCTGATGGTCGCGCTCGACGAGCGCTACCCGCAGTACGGCTTCGCCGAGCACAAGGGGTATGTCACACCAGGACATCGGCTGGCGCTGGAAACGCACGGTCCGTGTCCTGATCACCGTTACTCCTTCGTCACGGTGGCGAGGGGGATGGGTGAGAATGAATTGGGGGCCGGGGTTGCCTGACCAGGCACACCGGGGGACCGGTACGACAGGAGGACCGCGATGAGCGCAGAGGATCTCGAGAAGTACGAGACCGAGATGGAGCTGCAGCTTTACCGCGAATACCGCGATGTCGTCGGTTTGTTCACTTACGTGGTGGAGACTGAGCGGCGGTTCTATCTGACCAACTCGGTCGATCTCGACGTCCGCACTGCGGAGAACGGCGACGTCTTCTTCGATGTGAAGATGCAGGACGCCTGGGTGTGGGACATGTATCGGCCTGCGCGGTTCGTGAAGAACGTGCGGGTGGTCACGTTCAAGGACGTGAACGTGGAGGAGCTGGCCAAGGCGGACCTGGAGATGCCGAAGGAGGGGTTCTCCGGGTAGGGCCTCTCCGGTTCTGCTCTTGCGGGGGTTTCGGGTGCGTGGGGGCTGGTTCCGGCGTGCCTGTCGTCTGGGTTGTGGGGACGTGCTGCCGGAACGTCGGTTGGTGGGGGTACGGTCCGAGTCGGCCTTGTGTTGCTGAGCTGCCTGAGCATGTCCCCCAGATTCGCCGGCCACGCCGGAACATCCGGCCTGACGACGCGGCCCACCTGGTCACTTGGCACACGGCGACCGGTGCGGCGCCGTCCAGGTGTTGACTGCCACGAGTCTTGGCGGCGTGGGCCGGGCGGGGGTAGCTGAGCGTGCGCGAAGAGGGCTCTGCCTGCCGCGCGCTCCTGCGCGGTCCGTCAGGAACGCCGCCGCCAGGTGGCCGTCCAGGTGGCGAGGGCGCCGAGTCGTCCGAGGAGCCACCTTCTCCGTGGGCCGGCGCCATGCCGGCTCCAGCGCCTTGCGGCCTGTCGGGTGCTGGGCCTCTCCCTTGCGCATCACCTTGCGGGCCGAGTCTGGGTCAGTTACGCGCGGAACTTGGGTTCTGGAGCGCATTCTGGGTTCATTCCCTTTGAGGAACGGGTCGAAGGTGAGGCGCTGGGTTGTCCACAGCCCGTGCGGATGCCTGAGGCAGTGTCCACAGAATCCCGTTCGGGGTGGAGGCTGAGGGCCTGGATCCGCGAAGGTCGGTGCTCGGACCCGACCTACCCGACGGAGGTGGCACTTGGCCACGAGAAGCAAGCTCGATCTCGGTAAACAAGGCGAACAGGTGGCCGCGACCTACCTGGAGAGCCGGGGCATGACCGTGCTCGAACGCAACTGGCGCTGCCGCCACGGCGAGATCGACATCATCGCGGAAGACGGCTCCCACCTGGTGGTCGTCGAGGTCAAGACACGATCGGGCCGCTCGCACGGCACGGCTCTGGAGTCCGTACGTCCCGCCAAGGTCGCCAGGTTGCGGATGCTGGCGAACAGGTGGCTGACCACGCAGCCCCGTACGTTCGAGGCCGTGCGCGTCGATGTCGTCGCCCTTGAGCGGTTCGCGGGCGATTTCGCTCTGCGCCACGTACGGGGGGTGATGTAGATGGCCGTGGCCCGCACCCGCAGTGTGGCGCTGGTCGGAGTCGCAGGCCGCACGGTCGAGGTCGAAGCCGACGTGGGCAACGGGCTGGCCGGCATCCACCTCATCGGCCTTCCCGACACGGCGCTCAGCGAGGCCCGCGACCGGGTCAGGTCGGCCGTCGTCAACAGTCACTACCCGTGGCCCGACGCCCGCATCACCGTCAGCCTCTTCCCGGCCAGCCTGCCCAAACGCGGCTCGCAGTTCGACTTGGCCATAGCCGTCGCCGTCCTCGGCGCGGCCGGCGTGGTGCCCGCCGAGCGCATCGCGGAGCCGTTCTTCCTGGGGGAGCTCGGCCTCGACGGCCGCATCAGGCCCATACGCGGCGTGTTGCCATCGGTCCTGGGCGCGGCGCAGCACGACGGCGACGTGATGGTGGTGGTCCCCTCCGGAAATGCGGCGGAGGCGTCGCTCGTGCCGGAGGTGAAAGTGGTCCCCGTCGGTCACCTGCGTGACCTCGTGGAGTGGCTGCGCAAGGGCGAGATTCCGCCGACGCCCGAGGCGGAGGAGCCGGTGGAGCCACCCCAGTCGGGGATGAGCCCCGAAGTCGATCTGACCGAGGTCGTGGGCCAGCCGGTCGCCCGGCGAGCCCTCGAGGTGTGCGCGGCCGGCGGCCACAACCTCTGGATGCTCGGTCCGCCGGGCACCGGCAAGACCATGCTGGCCGAACGCCTGCCCACGCTGCTTCCCGGCCTGGAGCTCGACCATGCTCTGGAGGTCACCGCCATTCACTCGGTCGCGGGTGTGCTGCCGTCCAGTGCTCCGATGATGAGCCGCCCTCCGTTCGTCAGCCCGCACCACACCGCGACCACGGCGGCGATCATCGGCGGCGGCAGCACGATCGTCCGTCCTGGCGCCGTCTCGCTCGCGCATCGAGGGGTGTTGTTCATGGATGAGGCCCCTGAGTTCGCCAGGCATGTGCTCGACGCGTTGCGGCAGCCCCTGGAGTCGGGGCGGGTGACCGTGTCCAGGGCGGCGGGTTCGGTGACGTTCCCTGCGCGGTTCATGCTGGTGCTGGCGGCCAATCCGTGCCCGTGTGCCCGCGCGGAGGACCAAGCGGAATCCTGCACCTGCACCCCTACAGTCAGGCGACGTTACCTCGGCAGGTTGTCGGGGCCGCTTCTCGACCGCATCGACATGAAGGTCACGGTCGTCCGCTCGTCCAGACGAGAGTTGCTGGCCGACCGCCAGTTCGTGGAGACGAGCAAGACCGTGGCCGAACGCGTTCTCGTCGCCCGCGAGCGAGCCGCCAAACGCCTGGCCGGCACTCCGTGGCGGTTGAACGCCGAAATCCCGTCCGCCGCCCTGCACGCCGACTATCGGCCGCCGGCCGCGGCAATGCGTCCCATGACGTCCTGCCTCGACTCGGGCGCGCTCACGGCCCGGGGCCTGGACCGCGTCGTACGGGTCGCGTGGACGCTCGCCGACCTGGCCGGCAAGGACAACCCCGGAGAAGACGAAACGAACGCCGCGCTGGGCTTCTGGCTCGGGGTCAGGTCGTAACCCGCCCGTACATCGACGAGCGGCCACCCTTCCCACGCTGGCACCGCCAGCAGTTCCCATGCCCCTTTCACACTGGAGCTGCGAGCAGCTCCACAGCCCGTCACGCCGGCGCCGCCATCCATGCCCCTGTCCGCACCGGTGCGGACAGCGGCTCCCATGCCGCATTCCACGCCGGCGCCGCCGGCAACAGTCCCATGCCCTCCGTATGCCCCAAGGAGCCGCCGTGACCAACACACGTCCGTCGCCCGTTACGCCCGAAGACTCCGCTGTGCCCCGAACCGCCGCAGCAGAACCCACCGCCAGGACGCGGACCGGGACGAGCATCCGGTCGGATGCCGAGGCCAGAGTCGCTCTCATGCGCGCCACCGACGTGGGCGACCCCGTCATGGGCCGTCTCGTGGCCGCGTTCGGCGCTCCGGCGGCGGTGGAGGCGATCCGCAACCGCGCTCTGCCGCCGGAGTTCATCGCGCGGGAGGCGGAGCAGGAAAGCCGACCGGATCTGAGCTCCCGTCTCAACGCCTGGTACGCGCGCCTCGCCGCCGCCAACCCGCCGGCCGATCTCGAAGCCGGAGAGGGCTCCGGAGCACGGCTGATCATCCCCGGCACTCCGGCCTGGCCCACCCAGCTCGACCAGCTCGGCTCCAGCCGTCCCCTCGGGCTGTGGGTCCACGGCTCAGCGGATCTGCGCTTCGCCTGCCTCAAATCCGTGGCCGTGGTCGGGGCCAGAGCCGCCACCCCTTACGGTTCGCACATCGCGGCCGAGTTCGGCGTGGGCCTCAGCGAGGCGGGCTGGACCGTGGTGTCGGGAGGTGCGTTCGGCGTGGACGGCGCCGCCCACCGGGGCGCGCTGGCTGCCGGCTCTCCGACGGTCGTCGTGCTGGCCTGTGGTGTGGACGTCTGCTACCCACGCGGTCACGACACACTGTTCGCCGCGGTGAGAGGACAGGGTGTGGTGATCAGCGAGTGCCCGCCCGGCGTTCATCCGACCCGAGCCCGCTTCCTCATCCGGAACCGGCTGATAGCCGCGCTGTCGAGAGGCACAGTGGTGGTGGAGGCCGCGGTCCGGAGCGGAGCCCTCAACACGGCAACCCACGCCCTGTCACTCAACCGGCATCTGGGCGCGGTTCCCGGCCCGGTCACCTCTGGCATGTCGGCCGGTTGCCACAAACTCCTCCGCGAGCGCAAGGCCGTCTGCGTGACCTCTCCCGAGGAGATGATCGAGCTCGTCGGCGTCATCGGCGACGATCTCGCCCCGCAGGCCCGAGTTTCGGTGCTGCCCAGAGACAGGCTCAACTATGTGACGAAGCGCGTCCTGGACGCGATCCCCGCGCGGGGAGGGGCGGGGC
>NZ_SMKQ01000228.1 GCF_004348995.1 Nonomuraea terrae | reverse complement strand
GGGTGGAGGGGACCCGGCCCCTTCCATCAGGGCCGGGTCCGCGAGGTCAAGCCGGGGCGGTGAGGATGGTGCCGGCGCCGACCGTGAGGCCGCCCTCGCGGACGGCGAAGCCGAGGCCGGCCTCCAGCGCCACCGCCTTGCCCAGCCGCACCGTCACCTCCACGGTGTCACCCGGCCGGGCGTCCAGCCCGTCGGGCAGCGTCAGCTCCCCGGGCACGTCGGTCGTGCGCAGGTAGAACTGCGGCCGGTAACCCGACGCGATCGGCCTGCGCCGCCCGCCCTCCTCCGCGGTGAGGAGGTACACCCGTGCGGTGAACGACCCCAGGGCCTGCTGCGTGCCCGGCGCGGCGAGCACCATGCCGCGCCGCACCTGCTCGCGGCGCACCCCGCGCAGCAGCACGGCCGCGTTGTCGCCGGCCTCGCCGCGCTCCATCGTCTTGCCGAACGTCTCCACGCCTGTCACGACGGCGGAGAACCCGTCGCCGAACCCGACCGCCTCGACCGTGTCGCCGACCCGCACCGTGCCCCGCTCGATCGCCCCGGTGACGACCGTGCCGCGGCCGGTGACCGTCAGCACGTTCTCCACCGGCATGAGGAACGGCGCGTCCACGTACCGCACGGGCACGGGGATGTGCTCGTCCACCGCGCGCAGCAGCGCCTCGACCGACGCCGTCCAGACCGGGTCGCCCTCCAGCGCCCGCAGCCCGGACACCCGCACCATCGGGACGTCCCGGTAGCCGTGCTCGGACAGCAGCTCCTGCAGCTCCAGCTCGACCAGGTCGGTCAGCTCCGGGTCGGCGCCGTCGGCCTTGTTGACCGCCACGACCAGGTGCTCGACGCCGACCCGCTTGGCGAGCAGCACGTGCTCCCTGGTCTGCGGCATGATCCCGTCGTGCGCGGACACGACGAGGATCGCGCCGTCGAGCTGCGCCGCCCCCGTGATCATGTTCTTCACGTAGTCGGCGTGGCCCGGCATGTCCACGTGGGCGTAGTGCCGGGTGTCGGTCTCGTACTCGACGTGCGAGATGTTGATCGTGATCCCCCTGGAGGCCTCCTCCGGGGTCCGGTCGATCCGCTCGAACGGCGTGTACGTCGCCTGCCCGCGCGCGGCCAGCACCTTCGTGATGGCCGCGGTCAGCGTGGTCTTGCCGTGGTCGACATGGCCCATCGTGCCGATGTTGAGATGCGGCTTGTTGCGTACGTAGGCCTGCTTGGCCATGGTTCCTTCTCTCGAAGCCTGAAGAATGCGTGACCCGTCAGGGCCGTCAACCTCCCCCCGCCGGGTCACTTCAGGACTTACGGGAAGAGGTCAGCGCTCCAGGCCGTCGCAGGCACGCCCGAGCGCGCCCGGCAGTGCGGGCGTCGCGAGGTGGGCGTACCGGAACATGATGACCATAGTGCGGCGATCAGCGCCGCACGGCAACGGATTATTCCCTGGCGGCCTACGGGCGGCCGACGCTCATGTACGTGAAGCCGAGCGCCCGCATCGCGGCCGGGTCGAGCAGGTTGCGGCCGTCGAACAGCACCGGGCGGCGCATCACCGCGGCCGCGTGCGCCCAGTCGGCCTCCTTGAGCTGCGGCCACTCGGTGACCACGATCGCCGCGTCCGCGCCCTCGACCGCCAGCTCCGGCGTCTCGTGGCGGGTCGTGGACGACCACGGCTCGGCCGCGGGCGGCCTGGCCATCGGGTCCCAGCAGCGCACCTCGGCCCCCTCGGCCAGCAGCCGGGCCGCCAGCACCGTGCTTGGCGCCTCCCGCATGTCGTCGGTGCCCGGCTTGAACGTCAGCCCCAGCAGCGCCACCCGCATGCCCGTCAGCGTGCCGAGCGCGTCCTTGAGCGTCTGGATCGCCCGGCGCTTCTGCAGGTTGTTGACCTCGATCACGGCCGACAGCAGCTGCAGGTGGTAGCCGGTGTTGCTGGCCAGCTGCCGCAGCGCCTCGGAGTCCTTCGGGAAGCAGGAGCCGCCCCAGCCGATGCCCGGGCGCAGGAAGTGGGGGCCGAGCCGGTGGTCCAGGCCGACGGCCTTGGCGACCTCCTCGACGTCGGCGCCGGTCTTCTCGCACAGGGTCGCGATCTCGTTGATGAAGCTGATCTTCGTGGCGAGCAGCGCGTTGGAGGCCAGCTTGACCATCTCGGCCGACCGCACGTCCATCACCACGACGGGGCCGTCCACGCCGGCGTGCAGCTCCTCGATGAGGCGGGCGGTGGCGTCGTCCTCGGCGCCGATGACGACGCGGTCGGGGTGCAGGAAGTCGTCGACCGCCCGCCCCTCGGCGGTGAACTCGGGGTTGGCCGCGTACCCGACGTGGGCGAGCCCGGCCTCGTCGAGCGCGGCCCGCACCCGGGCGCCGGTGCCCACCGGCACGGTCGACTTCACCACCACGGCCCTCAGATGCGTCGCCCCCTCCAGCGACCGCACCACCGACCACAGCCGCGACAGGTCGGCGTCACCCGAGGCCGACGGCGGGGTGTCCACGCAGACGTACGCGATCTCGGCGCCGTCGAGCGTCTCCTCCAGATCCAGCGTGAACGTCAGGCGCTCCTTGTTGCGGGCGATCATGTCGCCGAGCCCGGGCTCGTAGATCGGCACCTCGCCGGACCGCAGGAGGGCGACCTTCTCCGGGTCGATGTCGCGGACCACTACCCGGTGGCCCAGCTCGGCGAAGCAGGCGCCGGTCACCAGACCGATGTAACCGGCACCGAACACGGCGACCCGCCTTTCCGGCGTGCGAACCATGCTGACCATCCATTTCTCGTGCGGGGGAAGACCCGGGCCACCCGCGCCCGGGAGGGGTTGACCGGCGAAGAATGCTTCACCATAACGCGCCCCCGGAGCCCTCACGCCGGTAGCCCTCGTCACCGCGGTCCGCGCGCGGTCACACCTTCCGTACGACGTACCAGGAGCGGCCGGCGAAGCCGGTGACCTGGCGGCCCTCCGCCATGAGGCCGCCGAGCACCTCGCGGACGGCCAGCCGCCACGCCTTGGCGAGGCCCGGGTCCGCACGGCGCAGGGATTCGACGTCGGCGGGCACCGCGACCAGCACGGTCTCGGCGTCCGCCGGCCCGCCCACCGGGCGTCCGCCCTCGTCGGCGAGCGCCACGGCCGCGTCCTGCGGCACCGGCGTCGCGTGGGGCTCCCGTCGCGCGAGGGCCTCGACGTGCGGCGCGGTCAGCGGCCAGACGGTCAGCAGGCGGTCGGACTCGTCGCCGCGGTTGATCGCGTCCTCCATGACGCCGTAGAAGCACGGCAGGTACTCCTGGGGCCGTGCGCCCAGCTTGGCCAGATTGAAGTGGGCGTTGCGGCGTACGAGAGGGTCGTAGGTCCAGGTGACGCGGTCGATGCCGCGCTCCAGGGCCCAGCGGCGCTGGTGCAGCTTCAGCTCCAGCCCGGCGCCGCCCGCGGTCACGCCGGTCACGTGGGAGTGCAGGACGCCGCCGGCCGCGAGCAGCCCGACCGAGGCGCCGACGAGGCGGTCGCCGTCGAACGCGCCGGCCACGTATCCGCCGATGTGCGACAGGACCCGCATCAGCTCCAGGGTGACGGGCGGCTCGGCGGGGCTGAAGTGCCAGATGTCGTCGAACAGCGCGTTCACCCGCTGGAACTCCGCCACCTCGCGCAGCTCCCTGACCTCGATCACGCTGCCACCGTACGCGACCGGCCGCCGCCTCCGGCCGCCGGGTTCAGGGTTCCCGGCTGTGGAGGACGAGACCGCAGCCGTGCGCGGCTCGAATCAGGACCGCGTGTCGTGCTGTTCGGGGAGCCCGGCCTCGTGGGCGAGGATGGCGGCCTGCACCCGGTTCTCGGTGCCGAGTCGTTCGAACAGGCCGCGCAGGTACTGCTTGACGGTTCCGTCGGTGAGGTGCAGCCGCCGGGCGATCTCGGCGTTCGAGGCGCCGGTGGCCAGTTCGGCGAGGACTTCGCGCTGGCGCGCGGTGAGGGTGTCGACAAGGGTCCGGGCCGAACGACCGCGGCGGATGCGGGCCGTCGCCTCCGCGCGTACCAGCCAGCGGGCGACCCGCGGGGAGAACGCCGCGTGGCCGGCGGCGATGGCCTTGACCGCGGTGATGAGTTCGCGGGGGCCGTCGGACTTCAACAGGAATCCCAGCGCGCCCAGGCTCACCGCCTCGGCGATGTAGCCCTCGTCGGTGAACGTCGTGAGCATCGCCACCGGCAAGAGGGGATGTTCGTGGCGCAGGTGTTCCAGCGTGCGCAGCCCGTCCAGGCCGGGCATGCGGATGTCGAGGAGCATGAGGTCGGCCCGGTGACGGCGGACGGCGTCGAGAGCGGCGTGCCCATCGCCTGCCTGGGCGACGACGGCGAGCGCCGGATCGGTTCGCAGGAGCGCCACGATTCCGGCGCGTACGAGATCATCGTCATCGGCGACGATGAGCCGTACCTCGTCCTGCACGGGCGGGAGCTCGGTCATGTGCGAGGACGGCTCCTCAAGGTGCGGAAATGATGTCGGCGGTGGCCACGGTTCCGTCGCCGAAGCATACGCGGTAGACGTCGTCGCGGGCGAAGAAGCTCAGCGAGGCTTCGTAGAAGCGGCACGTCTCGCCGGGCCGGGGCGCCGACACGTCGCGCGGCGCGTCCAGCATCTCCACCGACGGCAGGAGTTCCTCGGCCTCGGCCTGGTCCATGCCGATCCGAATCCGGGAGAACTCGCCCGGTGACAGCACGGAGAACGCGGTGACGTAGACGAAATAGGCGACCGCCAGGGTCACCGCCGCCCCGGAGAGCGCCACCGGGACCGTCCAGGCCAGCCGCCGGGTGCGGCGGGCACGTTCGGCCATGGCACGCTCCTGGAGGACGACCTGTTGCGTCCGGTTCGGCGCCGGCGACGGCGCCGCGTCGGCCGGCACCCAGGCGCGCAGGCTGAAACCCCGCTCGCTTTCGACGTCCAGCCGCCCTCCGAGGACCTCCAGCCGGTGGCGCAGGGATGCGAGCCCATGTCCCGACGACGGCGCGGGCGTCTCGGCGGTGCTCGCATGGGGCGCGTTCCGTACCGTCACGGTCGCGATGCCGTCATCGACGTCCGCCTCGACCGTGATCACCGATTCGGGGGCGTGCTTGGCGGCGTTCGTCAGCGCCTCGGTGACCACCCGTTCCACGGCGGCCCGGGCGTGTGCGCCCAGTCGCCCCTCCAGGCCCTCGGCCAGCGTCGCGGTGATCTGCAGGCCGGATCGGCGGGCACTCTCGACGATCTCGCCGAGCGGCTGGACCGCCGGCGCCCGGGCTGATCCGGCCCGCAGGAACTGGACGGTCTCGCCCAGCTCGGCGGCGGCGTCGGCGGCGTCGGCCCGGATCTCCTCGATCGTGTCCCTGATGGGGGCCGGTACGTCGGGGTCCAACGTCATCCGGCCGAGCCGGACGGCGATGAGCGTGAGCTGATGTCCGAGTCGGTCGTGGACCTCCCCGGCCATCGTGGCGCGCTCCTGGGCGACGGCGCTCTCGACGCGGGCCTCCTCCTCGGCGGCCACGGCACGGGCGAGTTCCCACCCCTGCCGCCGGTGCGCGGCCCGTTGCCGTACGACGGCGCCGATTCCCGCCGGCAATGCCGCGACGACGGCGATCCCCAGCGCTGCCACCGTGCCGAGGACGGCACCTTCCAAGGACTGATCCGCGCTCGCCGCACCGGCGATGGCCGCCGTCACGACGAGGACGGCCGGTGTGATCGCCGGCACGGACGCCGGACGTACCGCCCATACCAGACCGGCGCTCAGGGCCACGCCGGCCAGCACCGTCCATCCCGGACCACCCGAGGTGGTGACGCCCGCCGCGGTGCCGGCGACCGCGGCGAGTACGACGGGGAGCCAGAGCCTTCGGACGGTCTCATCCTGCATGCCCGTGACGCTAGCGGGCCGCCGGGCGCGGGCAGTAGTCACTTTGGTGAACCCCGGCGTCTCACCGAAGGGACTGATCGGGCCGCCGGTGCGGTTCCTAGCGTTACCGCCATGACCTCGGCTGTCACCGACCTGCTGAACCTCGCATCCGAGCACGGCCCTACCCTCGTTCTGATCATGTTCGCCGCCTCGTTCGCCGAGGCCGCCTTCGGGCTGGGGGCGTTCGTGCCCGGCGAGACGATCGTGGCCGCCGGCGCCTTCGCGCTGAGCGGTCAGGGGCTTGTCCTGGGCGCCTGGCCGGCCGTGGCTTTGGGCGCCTTCCTCGGCGACCACGCCGGATACCTCCTCGGACGCCGCTTCGGTCCGGCCCTGGCCCGCAGCGCCCCGGTCCGCAAAGCCGGAGAGGACCGTTGGAACCGGGTGACCGGCCTGGTCCGTGAGCGCGGGCTGTGGGTGCTCGTGGTCGCGCGGCTCGTGCCCGGCATCCGTACCCTTGTCGCCGCGGCCGCGGGGGTCGCCGGGGTCGGCTACGGCAGGTTCGCCCTCGCCGACGCCGCCGGGGCGATCCTGTGGTCGTCGTTGTGGGTGTTCGGCGGCGTGGCCATGGGACGGTCACTGGTCTCCACCGCGTCCAGCGTGGCGGTGCCCGTCTTCATCGGCATCGTGGCCGTGGCCGGAGCGGTGGCCGTGATACGGCGCCGTCTCAGCGGTTCGTGACGGGGCCGGCGTCGGGCTAGCGTTCGAGCACGTGCAGGGTGTGCGGGCTGGAGCCGAGCACGACCGGACCGGCGGCGGTGCACGCCACGACGTCGGCCACCCGGGCGCCGAACAGGTCGGGCACGTAGATCGCCGGCTCCAGGCAGAACGTCATGCCGGCGGCCAGCACGGTGTCCTCGCCGGGCCGCGGCCCCTCGTCGTGCCCGAGGCCGATGCCCCGGCCCACGTGCGCCGCGGCGAAGCGGCCGTACCCGCTGCCGTCGACCACCTCGGCGACGGCCCTCGCGACCTCCGTCACCGGGACGGCGGGCCGCAGCGCCGACAGACCGGCGGCGTGCGCGGCGGGCACCACCGAGTACATCGCCTCGAAGTCCTCCGGCGGCTCGGCGACCGCGAACACGCGCGCGACCTCGGCGCAGTAGCCGTCCCACCGGCCGCACAACGACACCGTCAGAGCGTCGCCGGGGTTGATCACCCGTTCGCCGGGGACGTGCGCGGGCACGGCCGTGTGCTCGCCGGCGGCGACCCGCACCGCCAGCACCTCCTCGCAGCCCGACTCGGCCATCAGCACGCGCAGCCGGCGGGCCATCGCGCGTTCGGTCGCCCCGAACCAGGCCAGCTCCCGCGCCTGCCGGAGCACCGCCTCGGCGGCGGCGACCGCCCGCCCGATGGCCGCGATCTCGTACGGCTCCTTGCGCAGCCGCAGCGGGGCCAGCACGGACGAGGCGGGCACGAAGTCGGCCTCGATCGCCAGCCCGAACAGCTCCCGCACCCGCATCTCCGGGTCCACACCGACCCGCCGCGCCCCCTCGGGCACCAGCGCGGCCGGATCTCCGGTCTCCGCCACCACGTCCGCGGTGACGACGAGGTACGCGCCCCCACGCCCGCCCAGGAACCGGTAGTCGGGAGAGGGCCGCAACACGAGCGCGTCGACCCCGGCCCGCGCCATCCCCTCCCGGACGGTTACCACCCGCCCCACGGGCTTGTCTCCTTCCAGGAAGGAAGGGAGCGGGAGACAAGCGGCCGGGGCCTCGGGGCTCTCCTCGGGTGAGGGTGCCGGGTGGTCCTGCGTCAGGGGTTCTCTCCTTCGGGGGAACGCGGGGGAACGAGGGTCACCTCTGGTCGTGGAGCCAGCAGGCGACCGGGCCGAAGTCCGGGTCCTTCTCGCGGCACATGTCCATCACGAGCGGGCAGCGCGGATGGAACCGGCACCCGCCGGGCGGGTTCGCCGGATCCGGCACGTCACCGGGCAGCTCGGCGGGCAGCACACCGAGGCCGTCCGGCTTGGGGACGGCCCGCAACAGTGCGCGGGTGTACGGGTGGCGCGGGTCCGCCCACACCTCCGCCGTGTCGCCGACCTCGACGATCCGGCCCAGGTACATCACCGCGATCCGGTCGGCGATCAGCCGGACCACCGACAGGTCGTGGCTGATGAACAGCAGCCCCGCCCCGGACTCCACGGCCAGGTCCCGCATCAGCCGGGCCACCTGCGACTGCGCGGAGGCGTCCAGCGCGGAGATCGGCTCGTCGCCGATGAGCAGCCGCGGCCGGGCCGCCAGCGCCCGCGCGATGGCGATGCGCTGCCGCTGCCCGCCCGAGAACTCGTGCGGGTGCCGCCCCGCGAACTCGCGCGGCAGCCCGACGCGTTCCAGCAGGTCGGCGGGGGCGGTGGCGGTGTCGCGCACGGTACGCAGCCCGTCGGCGATCTGGTCGCCCACCCGCCGCCGGGGGTTCAGCGACGCGTACGGATCCTGGAACACCATCTGGATGCCGGTCAGCCGCCTGCGCCGCAGCCCGAGCGGCGTGACCGGCTCCCCGTCGAACGTGATCGAGCCCTCGGTGATCGGGTCCAGCCCGCAGACGGCCCGGGCCAGCGTCGACTTGCCGCACCCCGACTCGCCCACCAGGCCGACGACCTCGCCGGGCCCGACCGTCAGGCTGGCCCCGGCCACCGCCCGCACGACGGGACGGCCGGGGGAGCGGTGCTCGACGACCAGGTCGTCGATGCTCAGCAGGGTCATCGCAGCTCCGCATCCGGTAGGGAGTCCAGCAGGGACCGGGTGTAGGCGTGCGCCGGCTCGCGCAGCACCTGGCCGCGCGGCCCCGACTCCACGACCAGTCCGTCCTTCATCACGCTCACCTCGTCGGCGACCGCCGACATGACGCCGAGGTCGTGCGTCACCAGCAGCACCGCCAGTCCCAGCTCGTCGCAGAGCCCGCGCAGCAGCCGCAGCACGCCCGCCTGCACGGTCACGTCCAGCGCGGTCGTCGGCTCGTCGGCGATCAGCACCTTCGGCGAGCAGGCCAGCGCGATGGCGATCGCGACGCGCTGCCGCATCCCGCCGGAGAACTGGTGCGGGAACCGCCCGTACGCCTCCTCCGGGCCCGGGATGCGGACCTTGCCGAGCAGTTCGACCGCCCGCGCCTTCGCCTCGGCCCTGCCCAGTCTCAGGTGGTGCCGCATGTGCTCGGTGAGCTGTTTGCCGATCGTCAGCATCGGGTGCAGGCTCGTCGCCGGGTCCTGGAAGACCATGGCGACCTCGCCGCCGCGCACCCGGTTCAGCTCCTTGGGCGGCAGGGTCAGCAGGTCCCGCTCGCCGAGCCGGATCGAGCCCGACACCCGCGCGCCGTGCGGCAGCAGCCCGAGCACCGCGAGGCCGGTCATCGTCTTGCCCGACCCGCTCTCCCCGGCCAGCCCGTGCACGCGCCCGGCCGCCAGCCGCAGGTCGACGCCGCCGAGGATCTCCTTGCCGCCGATCGACACCTTCAGCCCGCTGATGTCCAGCGTCACAGCGCACGCTCCTTGATCGCGCGGGCGGTACGCGGGTCCAGCGCGTCGCGCAGCGTGTCGCCCAGGAAGTTGAACGCCAGCACCACGGTCAGGATCGCCAGGCCCGGGAACGTCGCCACCCACCAGCTGTCGAACACCTCCACGCCCGAGGCCACCATCGCCCCCCACTCCGGGGACGGCGGCTTGGCGCCCAGGCCCAGGAACGACAGGCCCGACAGCAGCAGCAACGCGGTGCCGATGTCCAGGGTGGCCAGCACCAGGACGGGGCCGGTCACGTTCGGCAGCACGTCCACCCGCAGCGAGCGCCACGCCGAGAAGCCCAGCAGCCGCCCGCTCAGCACGAACTCCCGCTCCCGCACCCCGAGCACCAGTCCCCGCGTCACCCGCGCGTAGGAGGGCCAGGCGACGACCAGCACGGCCAGCACCGCGTTCGCCAGGCTCGGGCCGAGCGCCGCGGCCACCACCATGGCCAGGATCACGGTCGGGAACGCGAACACCAGATCCGCCACCCGCATGATCGTCTCGTCGGCCCAGCGGCCGAAGTAGCCCGCGCACGCGCCCAGCAGCCCGCCGATCAGCACCGACAGAGCCACCAGCAGCAGCGTCAGCGGGATCGACACGCGCGCCCCGTACATGACCCGGCTGAGGATGTCGCGGCCGAGCTGGTCGGTGCCGAACCAGTGGTCCGGCCCCGGTGGCGCCAGGCGGGGCAGGTCCTGGGCGAGCGGGTCGTGCGGCGCCAGCACGGGCGCGGCCAGCGCGATCACCAGCCAGGCCACGGCCAGCACCGCGCCCACGACGGCCAGCGGCTGCCGCCACGCCTCGGGCAGCCGCCGCAGCAGCCCCTTGCGGGCCAGGGGGTCTCGCCGTCTCAATGGAGCCTCACTCGGGGGTCGATGACGCCGTACAGGACGTCCACGACCAGGTTGATGACGAGGTAGACGACGCCGACCACCAGGCCGACGCCCATGACGGCGGGCAGGTCGAGGGTGGTGGCGCTCTTGTACGCGTACTGGCCGATGCCGGGCCAGGCGAAGATGGCCTCGACCAGCACGGTGCCGGACAGCAGGCTGCCGAACGCCAGACCCGCCACCGTGATGATCGGCACCAGCGCCGAGCGCAGGACGTAACGGAAGAGGACCACCCGGCCGGGCAGGCCCTTGGCACGGGCGGCGCGCACGTAGTCCTGCCCCAGCACCTCCAGCACCGCCGAGCGGGTGAAGCGGGTGAGCAGGCCGATCGTGTACAGCGCCAGCACCAGCGCCGGCGTCACCAGGTGGGCGACGGCGGAGGAGAAGATGTCCCAGCGGCCGGCCAGCAGCGCGTCCACCGTCTGCATCCCGGTCACCGCCGGGGCCAGGCCGAGCGCCGCGTCCACCCGCCCGCTGCCCGGGGTGAGCTGCAGCCGGTAGAAGAACAGGTAGAACGCCATCAGCGCCAGCCAGAACGTCGGCACCGAGATGCCGATCAGGCTCAGCACCCGCAGCGCGTGGTCGGAGAGCCGGTCACGGCGCAGCGCCGCCACGACGCCGAACGCCACGCCCAGCACGAGCGAGACCAGGATCGCCGCGCCCGCCAGCTCCAGCGTCGCCGGGACGAACTCCGCCAGGTCCTGGCTGACCGGGCGGTGGCTCTGCTGGCTCGTGCCGAGGTCGCCCTGGAGCAGGCCCTGCAGATGGAGCAGGTACTGGCGCCACAGCGGCTGGTCGAGGCCGTGCTCGGCGCGCCACTGGGCGACGATGGCCGGGTCGCCCAGCGCCCGCTGGCCGAGGTTCGCGGCCACCGGGTCGCCGGGCACGAGGTTCGTCAGCACGAACGTCACCAGCGTGATGCCCCACGCCATCAGCACGGCGAGCAGCACCCGCCGGACGAGGAACCGCGCCAGCGGATGCGCCCCCCGCCTGCGGATCTTCCGCGTGGCGAGCGGGCCCGCGCCGCCGGACGGCGGGGGTTCTTTCCGCGTGGAGGACGGGCCCGCGCCGCCGGACGGCGGCGGGCCCGTGGTGTCGGACACCTGCCGCTCCTACTTCACGCCGAGGTCGGCGATGTCGACCGTCCACACCGGGTGGTACTCCAGCCCGGTCACCGAGGCCGCCGTCACGATGTTCTGGCTCGGCTGCAGCAGCGGGATGAACGGCCCCTCGGCGTTCAGCTTGTTCTGCACGTCCGCGTACGCGGCCGCACGGTTCTCGTCGCCGATCGCCGCCGCGGCCTTCTCGCCGGCCTCCTCGAGCTCCTTGTTCGAGCCCTCCTTCCAGCCGGCCCGCAGGCCCACCGTCTTGCCGGGCAGGAAGACCAGGTAGTCACTGGGGTCGGGGTAGTCCGGACCCCAGTACCACAGCCCCATCTCCTCCTTGCCGTTGCGGTAGTTGTCCAGGGCCGTGGTGACGGGCGCGGGCTGGAGGTCCACCGTGATGCCGACCTCCTTGAGGTTGGCCTGGATGCGCTCGGCCAGCGGCTGGAACGACAGGCCGTTCACGGTCAGCTCGCTCGGGTACTCCAGCTTGACCGTCGGGTTGCTCAGCCCGCTCTCGGCCAGCGCCGCCTTGGCGCCCTCCAGGTCGCGCGCGGGCGCCTGGCCGGCGGGCAGCGCGCCGAGGATCTGCGACGGGATGACGCCCGGCGCCAGGGTCGAGCCCTCACCGGCCAGCTCCAGCAGCCCCGCGTAGTCGACGCCCTTGCGCACGGCCTCGACGAACTTGGCGTTCGGCGTGGTCTCGCTGATCGCGGAGTCCTGGTTGGCCAGCAGGAAGATGACGTTCGCCGAGGCGGTCTTCTTCACCTGCAGCGTCGCCGGCATGCCGGCGACCTGGTCGCCCGACAGGTTGAGCGCGATCTGGCTGTCGCCGCGTGAGACGTTCAGCTTCTGCGTGGCGGCCTCGACGTTGCGGATGACGACCCGCTCGTAGGCGGGCTTGGGGCCGTGGTACTTGGGGTTCGCCTTGAGGGTGACCTGGCTGCTGACGTTGAACGACTCGATCTGGTACGGCCCCGACCCTGCCGAGGAGGAGTTCAGGTACTGCTCGGCCTTGTCCTGCGGGTCCGTGGTCGCGCCGTGCTGCTGGGCCAGCTTGCTGTTGATGATGCCGAGCGCCGGGTTCGGCAGGATGAACGGCAGCGCCGGGTTGGGCGCCTGCGACGTCAGGGTGATCGTCGACTCGTCCGTCTTGGCCACCTCGACGCCGTCCAGGAGGAACGACGGCGTGCCCTTCATGTCGCGTACGCGCGTGAGCGAGAACACCACGTCGTCGGCCGTCACCGGGGCGCCGTCGGCGAACGTGGCGCCCTGCTTCAGCTTGAGCGTCAGCGTCTTCCCGTCCTCGGACAGCTCGTACGACTCGGCCAGCGCCGGCATCGGCTTCGTCACGTCCGCTCCGTCGAACGTCAGCAGCGTCTCGTAGACCGCCTTGCCGACGATGAGCCCCGTCGGCTCGTACGTGCGGCCCGGGTCGGCCGTCTTGAGGTCGAAGGAGGTGTCGATGACGAGGGTCTTGCTCCCGGAGGCGGCCGGGGCCTGGGGAGTGCCGCCGCTTCCGCAGGCGGCGAGGGCGAGTGCACCGGCGAGCAGCACAGCCGCCGTCTGCGAGCGGGTCGCCATGAGGGTCCTCCAAATTGGACGTTCGGCAGAAAGATGTCCAGGATTGTCGGGCAGATCGTCCAGGCACCGTGCGGTCACCGAGACGTATATCGAGCGCGATGAGGTAATGATGAGTGAAATTTCCAGAAATGGGAGTGGCGGCGGCGGTCAGGCTGGACGGATCGGCATCGGTCTCGAACTGGACGACGTCCACATGAAGATCCTGGAGGTTCTGCGCGAGAACGGCAGGATCTCGGTCGCGGCGCTGGCCGAGCGGGTGGGCATCTCCCGCGCCAACGCCTACACGCGCTTCGAGGCGCTGCGCGCCGACGGCGCCATCAAGCGCTTCACCGCCGAGATCGACCACGTGCGGGCGGGGCTGGGCATCACCGCACTGATCTTCGTCACCGTGCGCCAGCAGATGTGGAAGCAGTTCCGCGCGGAGCTGGCCAGGATGCCCGAGGTCGAGTACTGCGCGATCACCACCGGGCAGCACGACGCGATGATCCAGGTCCGGGTGGCCGACGTGGCCGCCGTGCACACCATGGTCACCGACCGGCTGGCCAACATCCCGGCGGTCAAGGCCACGGAGACCGTCTTCATCCTGGACGAGGTGCTCAAACGGCCGTACGTGCTGCCGAGCGACCGCGACCCCGCCCACCGCCCCGCGCGACGTACCGCCCAGGAGACGCAGGGCGACGTACCCCTCGGCAAGATGCGCTTCGTGGGCGCCGCCGAAGGCCGCAACGCCCTCCGCAAAGACGACTGACCCTGACCCGTGGTCACGGGCCCTGCCTCTTCGGGCGGGGTCGGTGGGCCGGGCTCGGGCCGGCGGGCGGGCGGAAGTTCCGTTGGTCCGGGTCCCTTCGGGCCGCACTTCTGGGCTCACGCCCGCCGCACCGTCGTCGCGTCCTCTCCCTTTCAGCCCATGGGGAACGCGCCGACCACGCCCGCCC
>NZ_SMKQ01000227.1 GCF_004348995.1 Nonomuraea terrae | reverse complement strand
GCCAGCGGGTGGGCGGGGCGAAGCGGTCGGCGCCCTTGCGGGCGAACCGGGCCGCCAGCTCCGCCTGGTCGCTGGCCAGGATGTTGACCGCGAAGTGCCCGGCCGCGCCCAGCCGGGGCCAGGTGGTGGAGGAACGGTCGACGTAGAAGGAGACGAGCGGCGGATCGAGGCTGACGGACGAGAACGAGGTGGCGGTGAGCCCGACGGGGACGCCGCCGCTCTGCGCGGTGATGATCACGACGCCGCTGGCGTGCACGGCGAGCGTGCGCCGGAACCGCTCGGCCGCCACGGCGTGGTCGGGAAGGGTGTCGGTCATGCGGGCGCCCCCGTCCTGCCGGATGTCATCGATGGCACGATCACGAGAGAGTTCCTCACGGGAGAAGGTCATGGCCGGCCGTCGAGCGCCGCGCGCACGTGCGGCCCCACCGCGGCCTGCCAGGGATCCAGCACCTCCCGCAGCCGCGGGAGGTCCGCCTCGACCAGCGCGAGGCCGGGTGTCGGGACGCTCGCGCCCAGCTCCACCAGGAGCGGGCGCAGGTGCACCTCGACGGCGAGCGCGTGCCGCGGGTCGCCCATCACGAGCACGGGCAGCGCGACCGTGCCGGCCAGGGCCCGCGACGGCAGCCCGTCCAGGAACACCTTGAGCAGCCCCGTGTAGGTGCCCTTGTAGGTGGGGCCGGCCACGACGAGCACCTTCGCCGCAGCGACCCGTTCGCGGGCCGCCGTCACGTCGGGCGGCGGCACGGGCGACAGCAGCCGCGGCCCCAGCTCCGACAGGTCCACCAGCGCGACGGGATCGTCATGCCCGGCTCCCTTGGCCAGTGTCTCGGCGATCTCGACCGCGGCGTCGAGCGTCCTGGAGCCGCTGCGCGGGTTGCCGGCCAGCGCCACCACGCCCTCACCGGACACCGCGACCACCCCCGGAGACCTGGCGGGGTCCGTACTGGCTGGCGGGTCTGGGCAGGCCGTAGTGGGAGCGCAAGGTGGCGCCCTCGTACGCGGTCCTGAACAGGCCGCGGCGCCGCAGAATGGGCACCACCTCGTCGGCGAACACGTCGAACCCGCCGTTCAGGTAGGGCGGCATGACGTTGAAGCCGTCGGCCGCCCCGCCCAGGAACCACTCCTGCATGCGGTCGGCGATCTGCTCGGGCGTCCCGGCGGTCACCCAGTGCCCGCGGGCTCCGGCCAGGCGGTGCAGGAGCTGCCTGATGGTGGGCCGCTCCCGGTCGATGATGTCCACCACGACCTGGAAACGGCTGCCGTAGCCGCGCTGCTCGTGGGTGGGCAGCTTCTCCCGGGGCACCGGGCCGTCCAGGTCGTGACCGGACAGGTCGACGCCGAGGAACTGGCGCAGTTGCCGCAGCGAGTACTCCGGCTGGGTCAGCTCGTCGAACTCCTTCCGCAGGGCCAGCGCCTCCGCCTCGGTCGAGCCGATGAACGGGCTGATGCCCGGCAGCACCTTGACGAGGTCGGGGTCGCGGCCCTCGGCCCGCACCCTGGCCTTGACGTCGGCGTAGAAGGCACGGGCGTTGTCGAGGGTCTGGTGGGCGGTGAAGATCGCCTCGGCGTGGCGGGCGGCGAACGCCTTGCCGTCCTGCGAGGAGCCCGCCTGCACGTAGACGGGCCTGCCCTGGGGGATGCGCGGGGTGTTGAGCGGGCCGCGGACGCGCAGCCACTCGCCGGCGTGCTCGATGGGGTGGATCTTGGCGTCGTCGGCGAAGACCCCCGAATCGGGGTCGATGACGAGCGCGTCGTCCTCCCAGCTGTCCCACAGCGCGCTCACCACCCGGACGAACTCGTCCGCCCGCGCGTACCGCGACGCGTGCGCCGGGTGCTCGTCGAGGCCGAAGTTCTGCGCCGCCTGCGGAGCGCCGGTGGTGACGATGTTCCATCCGGCCCGCCCGCCGCTGAGGTGGTCGAGCGAGGCGAACAGCCGCGCCAGGTTGTACGGCTCCAGGTACGTCGTGGAGGCGGTGGCGATCAGGCCGATCCTGCTGGTGGCCATGGCGAGGGCCGACAACCAGGTGAACGGCTCAAGCCGGAAGCGGCTGGCGTAGCGGACGTTGTCCGGCAGCGAGGGCCCGTCCGCGAAGAACACCGCGTCGAACGTGGCCTCCTCCGCCCGCCGCGCGAGCTCCTGGTAGTAGGTGATGTCCAGCACCCGGTGCGGTTCGGCGCCGCGGAAGCGCCAGGCGGCCTCGTGGTGCCCGGCCGGGTAGACGAACAGGTTGAGGTTCAGCTGTCTCACGTGCGCTCTTCTCCCGTCACGCCGAGCGCGCGCAGCAGCTCGGCTCGGATCTCGGTGGTGCGTCTGCCGCCGTCGAGCCGCTGCTCGGCGGCGATCCTGCCGTGGTCGAGCACGAGGACGCGGTCGGCCAGCGCGATGGCCTCGTCCACGTCGTGGGTGACCAGGAGCACGGCGGGCCGGTGCTGCTCGACCAGGCGGCGCAGCAGCACATGCATCTTGACCCTGGTCAGGGCGTCGAGGGCGCCGAAGGGTTCGTCGGCGAGCAGCAGCCGGGGCTCGCGTACGAGGGAGCGCGCCAGCGCCACCCGCTGCTGCTCGCCGCCGGACAGCTCGTTCGGCCAGGCGCGCTCCCGGCCGGCCAGGCCCACCTCGGCCAGGCTCTCCCGGCCGCGGGCCGCGGCCCCGTCGAGGCCGAGGACGACGTTGTCCAGCACCCGCTGCCAGGGCAGGAGCCTGGCGTCCTGGAAGACCACCGACACCTGCGCGGGCACCTCGACCAGCCCGTCCCCCGCCACGTCGCCGTCCAGACCGGCCAGGGCCCGCAGCAGGGTGCTCTTGCCCGATCCGCTCTGCCCGAGCAGGGCCACGAACTCGCCAGGCTCGATCTCCAGGTCCAGGGCGTCCAGGATGGTGCGGGCGCCGTACCGGCGGGTCAGTGCCTCGACGCGGATCAGCCGGCGAGTGTCCGTCGCCATGACAGGGCCCTCCTCTCCACCAGCCGCACCCCGGCGTCGGAGAAGAGACCGAGCAGGCCGTACAGGACGATGCCGACGAGGATCACGTCGGTCTGCCCGTACGTGCGCGCCAGGTCCATCATGTAGCCGATGCCGGTGGTGGAGTTGATCAGCTCGGCCACGACCAGGTACAACCAGGCCGTGGTGACCGCGAAGCGCATGCCGAGCAGGAACCCGGGCAGTGCCCCCGGCAGGACCACCTTCCTGACGAACGCGCCGCGCCCGAGGCCGACCGTCTCGGCCAGCTCGACGTAGCGGCTGTCGATGCTGCGCAGCCCGTTGTGCGTATGGACGTAGATCGGCACGAACACGCCGAGGGCGATGACGGTCACCTTCATGCCCTCGCCGATGCCGAGCCACAGGATCAGCAGCGGCATCAGCGCGAGCGCCGGAACGGCCCGCTTGATCTGGACGGGCCCGTCGATCACGGCCTCGCCCCAGCGGCTCAGCCCCGAGACGAGCGCGAGCAGCGTGCCCAGCGGAATGCCGAAGGCCAGCCCCAGCAGAACGCGCCGGACGGAGGCGAGCAGGTTGTCCTGCAGGCGGCCCGACTCGATCAGCTCGGCCGCGGTGGTGACCACCGTCCACGGCGCCGACAGGAACCGGGGGTCGAGCAGGCCCGTCACCGAGGCCACCGACCAGAGCGCGAGCAGCAGCGACGGGCCCACCAGGAAGCCGAGCGTGATCCGCGGGCCGGGCCGCAGCCTTCTTCGCCGGCGGACGGCCGCCTCGGGGCGGGTGGCGACGAGGGTCATCAGGCACCGTCCTTGATCGCGTCCGCGCCCACCGGCTGGAAGCGCGGGTCGTACAGGTCCTCGGCCTTCAGCACCGGGTTGCCGGTCTCCTCGGCGAGGATGTCGATGACCTCCTGGTGCCGGGCGATGGCCTGCGACCAGTCGGCGGGGATGTCCGGCTCGCCGGCCAGCTCGGCCAGGTAGCGGCCGTCGGCGGCGCTGAGGCCCTGGTCCTTGACGTAGTAGCCGTCGATCCATTCCTCCGGGTGCTCGTACACCCAGCGGGAGGCGCGGGCCCAGGCGGCGACGTACGCGCGGATCGCGGCGGCCTTGGCCGGGTCCTTGAGCGTTTCGGTGCGGACGTAGAGGTGGCTCGGGTCGTCGCGCAGCCCGTGCCGTACGGTCGTGGCGCCGTCCCGGCCGAACTTGGCGACGTACCGCCTGATGTTGACGCCGCCGATGGGCGCCACGTCCACCTGCTTGGAGGCCAGCGCGTTGGGGTAGACGTCGCCGGTGCTCGGCAGCTCGACGAGGGTGACGTCGTTCTTGGTCAGCCCGGCCCGCTTGAGCACCTTGAGGACGAGCGCGCCCTGCGCCTGCCCTGGGCTGTAGGCGATCTTCTTGCCGCGCAGGTCGGCCAGGGTCCGCACGGTGACGCCCGGTGCGATGCCGAGCTCGTAGGTCGGATGGTCGAGGGGGTCCTTGCGGAACTTCGAGGCGACGATCTTCACGGGCAGGCCGGTCCAGGTCGCGTAGACGGCCGGGATCTCCGCGACCGCGCCGACGTCGAGCGCGCCGGCCCGGAACGCCTCGCTGGTCTGGGGGCCGCCGCTGATGTTGGCCCACTCGATGTCGAACGGGAGTGTGCCGAGCTCGCCGGAGAGCTCCAGCGCGACCTTGGTGGACGGATCTCCGACGATCAGCTTGGTGCCCTTGGGGACGGTGGCCGGCAGCGGCGCGTCCGGCGCGAGCGCCGCCGCGGCGGGCTCGCCGCCCGGGGCGCACGCGACCGACGCGGCCAGCAGGAACGCGGCGAGCACAGGTCGTAGGAGGGAGGAGACAGGCATACGAGATGGCCCTTCACAAGCGAAACGGGATGTCGTAGGCGGTTTTCGAGATCAGCGACACTGCGCGCTGGCGACGTGGCCGTGGTCCACGTGCGGGCGGCGGGTCAGGTTCGCGGCCTGGCTCATGACCTCGAAGCTACGAGCCGTCCCCCCTAAAGTCAATATTTCCTACTGGATATACATGATTAGCCCCGCGACAGGTGGATCTGGTTTTATGTCAACCCCCCGGAAGAAATCGAGGAGCGCCCGTGAACAGCCCGTACCTCCCGCCGATCGACGCCTCCGGCGCCACCGTGGTGTTCGGCCCCGAGAAGGAGGAGCCCGGCTACTGGGCAGGTGCGCCCGGCGTGCTGCACGACGGCGAGCGTTTCTGGCTCACCTACCGCCACCGCCGCCCCCGTGGCGCCGGGCACGAACGCGGCTGGCACTGCGCCGTGGCCGTCAGCGACGACGGCGTGCGCTTCTCCGAGGTGTGGTCGGTGCACAAGGACGAGCTGCGCACGCCGTCCATGGAGCGCTTCCGCCTGACCCGGACGCCCGGCGGCTACCGCCTGTACCTGTCGTACGTCGATCCCGCCGACAACCGCTGGCGCGTCGACGCCCTGGCCGCCGACCATCCCTCGCGCTTCGACCTCACCGACGCCCGCCCCGTCCTGACCGCCGCCTCCACGGGCACCGAGGGCGTCAAGGACCCGTACGTCGTCCAGGACGGGCCGGTGACGTACCTGTTCGCCAGCTACGCCGAGCGGCGCGCCGGCCTGCCGGCCGACGCGCACGCCACCGCCGACGTCTACGCCGTCGGCGCCACCACCCACCCCACGGGGCTGGCCGTCTCCGTCGACGGCGGCGCGAGCTTCCGCTGGCACGGCGAGGTGCTGCCCGTGGGCTCCGGCTGGGACCGCTACCAGGCCAGGCTCAACAGCGTCGTCCCGGCGGCCGGCGGCTACCTCGGCTTCTACGACGGGTCGGCCTCACCCGAGGAGAACTACGAGGAACGCTGCGGCCTGGCCGTCTCGGCGGACCTGTTCACCTGGCGGCGGCTGACGGACGCCGCGCCGTGGAGCGTCTCGCCGTACGGGACGGGCTCGCTTCGCTACCTGGACGCGTTGATCGTGGACGGGCGGTGGTGGCTGTACTACGAGCTGACCCGCGCCGACGGCTCCCACGACCTGCGCCTGACCAGGGTGAGCCCGGCGGGCTCACCCTGAACGTCACAGGCGACGGCGGATCTTGAGCACGTTGTCGTGACGGGTGCCGCGCCGGCCGTCCGGGGTGGCCTGGGCGCGTTCGAACTCCTCGCTGCGCAGCACGTCCCACTCCCCTTCGCCGAGCTCCAGAGAGGCGAGCACCTCCTCGGGCGTCGGGAAGTGCACGTCGGGGTGGTCGTGGTCGTGCTCCCAGGACGGCCAGCCCGCGTGCCCGACGACGAGCAGCACCCCTCCTGGCGCGACGGCCGAGGCGGCGGCGCGCAGGATCTTCTCGCGCGGCATGTCGACGGGAGAGTGCAGGTAGCACGCGGAGACGAGGTCGTAGGAGCCCTCGGGGAAGGAGGCCGCGAGGTCGTGCCGCTGCCAGTCGACACGGTCGGCCACGCCGGCCTCGGCGGCCTGGGCGGCGCCGCGTTCGAGGGCGACGCGGGAGATGTCGGCGGCGGTGACCCGCCAGCCCTGCCGCGCCAGCCAGATGGCGTCACCGCCCTCGCCGCAGCCCAGGTCGAGGGCGGTGCCCGGCGTCAGGTCCGCGGCCTCGCGGACGAGCGCGACGTTGGGCTCGCCGCTCCAGATCCGCTCGCTCTCGCTGTAACGGTCGTCCCAGAACTCGTCGGCCGGGCGGTCGTCGGCCGCGGACGTCCGCGCGCGTCGGGCGGCCACGGCGGTGCGGGTCTCCTCGGCGACCAGGTCGGCGTTGATGACGGCACCGGCGCGCACGCCCGCCGCCGCTGCCGAGATGACCTGGTCCATGAGGTTCGAGACGTTGCCCGCCACCCACACCCCCGGCACGCTCGTCGCCCCCGACGGGTCGGCCGGCAGGTACGTACCGAGGACGTGGCCGCCCATCTCCAGCTCGGCGGTCTCCAGGCCGAGGCCGGCCAGGTGCTCCGTACGGGCCGTCATGCGGCCGACGGCGACGAGCACCCGGCGCGGGACCTCGCGCCCGTCGGCCAGCCGCAGGCCGCGCAGGCGTCCGCCGTCGACGACGGCCTCGGTCACCTCGCCCTCCACCACGGCCACGCCCCTGGCGGCGAGCTCCTCGCGCGCCTCCTCGCCCGGCTCCGGCGCGGTGTGCAGGAACAGGGTCACGTCGTCGCTCCACTGCCGCCACAGCAGCGCCTGATGCACGGCCATCGGGCCGGTGGCCAGGACGCCGATCGGCTGGTCGCGCACCTCCCAGCCGTGGCAGTACGGGCAGTGCAGCACGTCGCCGCCCCACAGCCCGGCCAGGCCAGGCACCTCGGGCAGCTCGTCCACCACGCCCGTGGTCACCAGCAGCCGGCGGGCCTCGACCGCCGTCCCCTCCTCGCGGGTGACGCGGAAGCGGCCCTCGCCGAGCCGCTCGGCGCCCGTGACGGTGCCCGTCACGATCTCGACGCCGTACGCGGCCACCTCCTCGCGGCCGATGGCCAGCAGCTCCCGCGGCGGCACGCCCTCGCGTGTCAGGAAGGCGTGCACCCCTTGTGCGGGCGCGTTCCGCGGCGCGCCCGAGTCGATCACCAGCACCTTGCGCCGGGCCCGGCCCAGTGCGAGCGCCCCGCTCAGACCGGCGGCGCCGCCGCCGATCACCACCACGTCGTATGTCGTTTCCATGGCGCAACTGTCGCCGCGGTGATGACAATTTGCCAAATTACCTTGCCGTAATGGCAAACTGGTCGGCATGGATCTCGATGGGGTGCTTCAGTCGGTGGGCCCGCGGCTGCGGGCGATGCGCCAGGAGCGGGGCACGACGCTGGTGGAGCTGTCCACGACCACCGGCATCTCGGTGAGCACGCTGTCGCGGCTGGAGTCGGGGCAGCGCAGGCCGACGCTGGAGCTGCTGCTCCTGCTGGCCAGGGCGTACCAGGTGCAGCTCGACGAGCTGATCGGCGCGCCCGTAACCGGCGACCCGCGCGTGCACCTGCGGCCGGTCGAGCGCTTCGGCATGACGTACATCCCGCTGAGCCGGCGGGCGGGCGGGTTGCAGGCGTACAAGCAGATCTACCCGCCGCACTGGCCGGGCTACGAGCCCGAGCAGCGGGTCCACGAGGGTTACGAGTGGCTGTACGTGCTGGCCGGGCGGCTGCGTCTGCGGCTCGGCCCGCACGACGTCGTCCTCGGGGCGGGCGAGGTCGCCGAGTTCGACACGCGGACGCCGCACGCCTTCGTCAACCCCGGCGACGAGCCCACCGAGGTGCTCGCCCTGTTCGGCCCGCAGGGCGAGCGCATGCACGTACGCGCCCGCCCCGCCCCCAAGTGAGGGGCGCTCACGCTCGACCGTGCTTGACAGCGGTGGTGTCCCGTGGTGAAGCTGATTCCAGAACTTAGTTCTAAAACATGCCGCTCGGCCGTGCAGGAGGAGCATGATGGGCGTACTCGACGGCAAGGTCGCGCTGGTGACCGGGGCCAGCAGAGGCATCGGCGCCGCCATCGCGGCGGAGTTCGCCGCGGCGGGCGCGCGCGTGGCGGCCAGCGCGCGGACGCTCTCGCCCGGCACCAGCCGGCTGCCCGGCACCCTTGAGGACACGATCGCCGGCATCCGCGCCGCGGGCGGGACGGCGGAGGCCTTCCAGGCCGACCTGGCCGTGCCGCAGGACCGCGAGCGGCTGGTCGAGCAGGTGCGCGCGCATTACGGCGACATCGACATCCTGGTCAACAACGCCGCCGTCACCTACTTCACGCCGGTGGCCGACTTCACCGCGCGCCGCTACGCGCTGATGTTCGAGGTGCAGGTGACGGCGCCGACGCAACTGGCGCAGCTGGTCATCCCCGGCATGCGGGCGCGCGGGCAGGGCTGGATCCTGAACATCTCCTCGATCGCCGCCCGCCACCCGAGCATGCCGCCGGGGCCGCACGCGGGGCTGGGCGCCACGGTGTACGGCATGTGCAAGGCGGCGCTCGAACGTTTCACCACGGGCCTGGCCGCCGAGCTCTACGCCGACGGCATCGCGGTCAACTCGCTCGCGCCGACCAAGGTGGTGCCGACCCCGGGCACGCTGTTCCACCGGCTGACCACCGAGGAGGACCCGAACGCCGAACCGCCGGAGGTGATGGCCGCCGCCGCGCTCGCCCTGTGCCAGGCCCCGCCCGACAAGCTCACCGGCCGCATCGCCTACTCCCAGGAGTTGCTGGCCGAGCTCGGCCTGTCGTCCTGACCGTCCGTACGCCGTGATCTCCGCACCGCGACCGGCCCGGCCCGTCCGGCCGGGCTGGGTACGCGTCGACTGCCACCTGCACACCGTCGCCTCCGGTGACTCGGTCATGACGCTCGACCAGCTGGCCGAACGCGTGGCGGCCCTCCGGATCGACGTGGTCTGCGTCACCGACCACAACCACCTGGCGGGCGGCGCCGAGGAGCTCTCCCGCGCGGTCGGCGCCCGGGTGGTGCCGGGCGAGGAGATCCGGACCGGCTCCGGCGAGCTGATCGGCCTCTTCCTCACCGAACGGGTGCCGTACGTGCTGCCCGCCGAGCGGGTGGTCGAGCGGGTCCGGGCGCAGGGCGGCATCGTGTGCGCGCCGCACCCGTACGATCCGCACCGGTTCGGGGTCGGCGACCGCCTTGAGGCGATGTGCGCCGCCGGGATGATCGACGCGGTGGAGGTGTTCAACGCGAAGACCCCCGACCATGAGCACAACCTGGCGGCGCTGCGCACGGCGCGGGCGTACGGGCTGCCGGCCACGGTCGGCTCGGACGCGCACGACCCGGCCGGAGTAGGCGCCGCCTATCTGGAGATGCCGGACTTCGACGGCTCCGCGTCCTTCCTGGACGCCCTGCGCGAGGCCGAGCCGCACGGCGAATACCGCCCGCACGCCCTGCGCTACGGTTTCCCGTAACGAAGGCGGCGGTTCGCCGCAATGGTGTGCGGCCGAGGGACGTCGTTAGCGTCGGCGCATGCTCACCACCCTCACGGCGATCTGCCTAGCCCTGTCCCCCGCCCTCCCGGCGTCCGTCGACGCCTACGTCGAGCGGTACCGCGCGGCCACGGGGCTGCCCGGGGTCGCCGTGGTGATCACGGAAGGGAACCGGATCGTGCACGCCGCCGGGTACGGCCGCACCGCCACCGGCGAGCCCGTCACGGCCGACACGCCCATGGCGATGGCCTCGGTCAGCAAGTCGTTCACCGCCCTGGCCGTCATGCGGCTCGCCGAGCAGGGCAAGGTCGCCCTCGATCAGCCGGTGCGCCGCTATCTGCCCGAGTTCGCCATGGCGGACCCGCAGGCCGCGAAGATCACCGTACGGCAGCTGCTCCACCAGACCTCCGGCATGGCCGACTCGGCCTTCCGCGAGAAGAGCCTGCCCCAGCCGGAGACGCTCGAAGGCGCCGTGGCCCGGCTCAGGACGGCGCGGCTCGCCACGGAGCCCGGCGCCGCCTTCAGCTACCACAACACCAACTACCAGGTCGCCGCGCGGCTCGTCGAGGTGGTCGGCGGCCGGCCGTTCGCTGCCTACCTCGACGCGCACGTGTTCGAGCCGCTCGGCATGCGCCGCAGCACCACCGTCGACACCGACCGCGACCTGCCCGGCAGTGCCCGCGGCCACCTGTACGTCCTCGGCCGGGCCGTCGCGGTGCCGGAGCCCACGGGGTTCGGCAACGGGTCAGGAGGGGTGCTCAGCACCGCCCACGACATGGGCCGGTGGTTGATCGCACAGCGCTCGGGGATCCTGTCGCCCCGGAGTGTCCGGGAGATGCGCACGCCGTCCGCGCAGAACGAGGACTACGCCCTCGGCTGGATGCTCGACGAGACCGAACGCGGCACGCCCGTCCTGGAGCACGGCGGCGACCTGTTCACCTCCACCGCGCACCAGCTGGTGATGCCCGGCACGGGGCACGGGATCGCGGTCATGGCCAACACCGGCATGGCCTACTCCGACGCGCACGAGCTCATGGCCGGCCTGGTCACCCTCATCGAGGGCGGCACCCCTCAGCCGCCCTCCCGGGCGCCCCTCCTCCTCACCGACGTGCTGTTCGCACTGCTGACCCTGCTGACCGTCGGGCTCGGGGTGCGGGGCGCCGTGCGTGCCCGCCGGTGGGCCGGGCGGAGGCTGTGGCGGCTGGCGCCGTACCTGGCGCCGGCGGTGTTGTGCGTGACGATCGTGCCGATCCATCGCGTGCTGGCGCGTGGCCGGGACGCCTCGTGGGTCCAGCTGGCGTATCTCTATCCGACGTTCATGGTGTGGCTGGTGACGGCCTGCCTCGCGTGCCTGACGGTGGTGGCCGCCCGGCTTCTCGCCGCCGGGCGGCGCGGGCTGTGACCGGGGGCGGGGTTTGGATCGCCGTTCTCCGTCGGCGGCAAAGAGGAGGTTGGTCAGTTCGCACGCGGGCGTGACCTGCGCCGGGCGTCCGGGGCGGCATCGTGGAGAGATACGGGAGAGGAGCCCATGACGCAGACGCCATGACCGGGGACGCGAATCGCGTTCCGCGCCCATCTGACGACGTCCGGAAATTTCTGGACTTCGGGGGGAAATCACATGGCCGAGATCACGACGCGTTCCGTCACGGCCCTCGTGCTGGCGGCCGCGTTCGCCACCGCGGCACATCCGGGCGCGCACGCTGCCCACGACGCCCGGCAGGCCGGTCAAGGGAGCCAGGCCGTTCCATCGGACGCTCAGCGACCCGGCGACCGGGAAGGCGCGCGGCGCGACTTCTCGTGTGGCACGGCGGCCGGCGGGGCGCGGGTGACCACCCACATGGCCGACCCGCGCCTGGCCCGGAACCGGCCGGCCGCGTGCGCGCTCGCGCTGGACGTGGCCGACGCCTACCGCGAGCACGTCCCGGCGGCGACGCCGCAGGACGGGCTGCCGTACTTCCTCGTTCAGGTGCGCGGCATCGGCTGGTCGTGCGCGCGGGTCGCGGGCGCGTCCGTCCCGTACGGGCAGTGCACGCATCCTCCGGGCGACAACGTGAAGGTGTTCGGCTGAGCGGCGAGAGGTCCTTCGTGGCCATGACGGGCCTCTTCACCGGCCGGCCCTGCTCATCGAAGCGGACGCCGGTGCCGCGCCCGCCGTCGGCCGGGTAGGCGAGGGCCGCTCAGAACGGGTAGTGCGCCTGCTGGGTGGCGAGCGTCAGCCAGCGCGTGTTCGAGAAGGCCTCCACGCCCCAGCGTCCGCCGAAACGGCCGTAGCCGGAGGAGCGGAAGCCACCGAACGGGGCCTGCGGCTCGTCGGCGACCGACTGGTCGTTGACGTGCACCATGCCGGTCTTGAGGCGGCGGGCCACGCGCAGGCCGTGGGTGCCGTTCTCGGTGATGATCCCGGCGGTGAGGCCGTGGTCGGTGTCGTTGGCCTGGGTGACGGCGTCGTCGTCGGTCGCGAACGTCGCGATCACGCACAGCGGACCGAACGCCTCGGCGTGGTAGAGGTCGGCGTCCCGCGGGACCCCGGTCAGCACGGTCGCCGGGTGCAGCGCGCCCTCGGGCTCGCCGCCGCCGGTGACCACGGTGGCGCCCTTGGCGACCGCGTCCCGTACGAGGGCGGCGACGCGGGCGGCGGCGGCCGGGCCGACCAGCGGCCCGACCACGGTCGCGGGGTCGGCAGGATCGCCGGACGGCAGCGCGGCGACCTTGGCGGCGAACTTGCGGGTGAACTCCTCGGCCAGCGACTCGTGGACGAGGACGCGGTCGCCGGACATGCAGATCTGGCCGGCGTTCATGAAGACGCCGAACGCGGCGGCGTCGACGGCGTAGTCCACGTCGGCGTCGTCCAGGACGATGATGGCGTTCTTGCCGCCGAGTTCGAGGACGGCGGGCTTGAGGTGGCGGGCGGCGTGGGTGCCGATGACGCGGCCCACGTTCGTGGAGCCGGTGAAGTTCACGGCGCGCACCCGGGGGTCGGCGATGAGTGCCTCGGCGACCTCGGCGGCGTCGGCCGGGTCGTTCGTCACCACGTTCAGCACGCCGGCGGGCAGCCCGGCCTCGTGCAGGATGTCGGCGATGAGCAGCCCGCAGGCGATCGGGGCGTCCTCGCTGGGCTTCATGACGACGGTGTTGCCGGCGGCGAGGGCGGCGGCGACCGAGCGCACGCCGAGGATGATGGGGGCGTTCCACGGGGAGAAGGCGGCGACCACGCCGACCGGCTCGCGTACGGCGAGGCCGAGCACGCCCTCCTCCTGGGCGGTGAGGACCTCCCCGCGCGGAGCGGTGATCGAGGCGGCGGCCTCGCGCAGCATCTCGGCGGCCAGCGCCACGTTGAAGCCCGCCCACGGCCGGGTGCCGCCCACTTCCGCGGCCATCAGCGCGATGACCTCCTCGGCGCGCGCCTGCAGCAGGTCCGCGGCCCGCAGGAAGATCGTGCGGCGGGCGAACGGGCTCAGCCCGGCCCAGGCGTCGAACGCCGCGTCGGCGGCGTCCACGGCGCGGGTGACGTCGTCGGCGCCGGCGGCGGCCACGGTCGCGTAGACCTCGCCGGTGTAGGGGCTGACGTCCTGAGTGACCCGCCCGGAGGCGGCGGGGACGGCCTTGCCGTCGATCAGCAGCTCGCGGCTGATGCTCATGGGGTTTCCTCTGCTGTTTCGGTGAGTACGCGCTGGGCGACGGCGAAGGCGGCGTTGGCGGCGGGGACCCCGCAGTAGACGGCGCTCTGCAGCAGCACCTCGCCGATCTCGTCGGGAGTGAGCCCGTTGCGCAGGGCGGCGCGTACGTGCATCGCCAGCTCGTCCAGGTGGCCGCGGGCCACCAGCGCCGTGAGGGTGACGCAGCTGCGGGTGCGCCGGTCGAGGCCCGGGCGGGTCCAGATCTCGCCCCAGGCGTAGCGGGTGATGAAGTCCTGGAAGTCCCGGGTGAAGCCGGTGGTGCGGGCGACGGCGCGGTCCACGTGCGCGTCGCCGAGCACCTCGCGCCGCACCCGCATGCCGGGGGCAGCGGGCGACACGGTGGGCGACACGGAGGGCAACACGGTGGGCAGGTGGGCGAGCAGCGCGGCCGTGACC
>NZ_SMKQ01000226.1 GCF_004348995.1 Nonomuraea terrae | reverse complement strand
GGCTGGGCGTCCTCCACGAGGCGGGGCAGGAGCGGGGTGATGTGTTCCTGGGCCGTGGCGGGCAGGCGGAGCGTGCGCCAGTCGCCGTCGCCGGACACCAAGGAGTAGGAGAACTCGTGGGTCCAGTGTTGGAGCTGGAAGGCTGAGCCGTCCGGAGCGGCGCGGTGGGGTGGGTCGAGCCAGATGCCCGAGGGCCAGCCGGTGCACGACCGCATGAGAGACAGGTGGAGCGCGCCCGAAGGATCGACCGCGAAACCGGGCAGCCCGTACGTCAGCAGCGCGACCGTGCGGTCTTCCAGGACCTCCTCGCCGAGCGGGCACACGGCCTCGATGACCGCGTCGGACAGGTCGGCCACCAGGTCGGCGGGATCGGTGACGATCAGGGCGGGGAGGGCTCGCAGGTCGCGCAGGTCGGCGCTCGGCTGCCAGACCTCGGGCAACGGACGCTCGGCGGGCACCCAGACGCGGGCGGCGCCCGACTTCAGCGCCTCCAGGTAGGCGTCGTCGGCCCGGTCGAGCAACTCGGCGGCCACCGGGTTGGTGTCGGGACCGCCCAGGACGATGCGTACGTCGGGGAGGTTGGAGTCGACGTCGAGCCAGCCGTACCGGGTGCCGTCGGCGGAGGAGGTGGTGGCGGTCACGCCCGCGCGGGCCAGCGCCACCACCAGGTCGCGGGCCTGCGGGGCGTCGTCGAGAGCGGGCACGACCACCTCGGCCACGCCGAGCGCCCGCGCGCCCGCCTCGCCCAGGTCGACCCGCGCGGTCGCGGACAGCCCGAACCAGGTGTTGGCCGGGTTGTCGAGAGTCCACGGGTGTTCGGCGGTGTCGACGTCGGGCAGCGCGAAGCCGCGGCCCACGACCGCCCCGGCCACGTCGGACACCGGCAGCGCCCCCTCCACGCGGGCCGGGAAGCGCACCCGCAGCAGGCGGTCGGCGCCGGTGTGGTCGAGCACGCGGGTGGTGAAGTCGATGCGGTCGGAGCCGGTCAGCAGGGTGACGGTCTGCTCGTAGGCGATCTCGCCGACCCCGCCGGTGACGGTCAACCGCCGGCCGATCGGGCTCGTCTCGGCGATGACGGTAAGCGCCCGGGCCTCGGCGGAGCCGACGACGCGGCCGGACGGGATGAGGTGCCAAGGGCCCTCGCCCATGTCGGGATGTTGCGGGTATTCGTCGTAGAGGCGCAACTCGTTGCCGAGGCCGGTGAGAACCTCGCGGTCGGCGGCTCGATCGTGGATCGAGACGAGCGCGCCGCCACGGGCCGGGTCGGCGGTGACCTGCCAGCGGTCGTTCGCGATGGTGACGAGCGGCGTCCGCGAGAGCGGGGCCGGCTGCCACGGCTCCGGCGAGCCCGGGACGACGCGGTAGGAGCGCCACCCCATCGAGGGCACGTCACGCGCCACGAACGTGAGGGTGCCGTCTTCCGCGACGGCGGGGACCGGCGCACCCGACAGGTCGGCCACCGTCCGCCCCGCCGGAAGCGGCACGCTGACCAGGCCGTCGCGGGCGAACGGCAGCGTGTTGGTCACCACGACGCTGCGGCCGTCGAGGGCGATCTGGCCGGTCAGCGCGTCGAGTGCGTTGTCACGAGCCGTCGCGGCCAGGTCGTGGGCCTCCCGCCAGCCCGTCAGCAGGTCGATGTAGACCTGGTCGGACTCGGAGCCGGTGATCGCGTCGTGGTGGGCGCCGTACGCGAGCTGCCGCCACACCTTGTCGAGCGCCGCGTGCGGGTATCGCCCCAGACCCAGCACGGACGCGAACGCCGACAGGCGCTCGGCGTCGAGCGCCGCCACCTCGGCAGCCCGCTGGGCCTGCTTGGTGTCGATGTAGGAGACGTCTTTGCCGGTGTAGACCGGGTTCATGTCGCGGGTCTGGGGGCTGAAGGCCACCCGCTCGGCGCGTACGGCGTCGAGGAAGTCGCGCGGCGTGGCGCAGACGAACCGGGGCCAGACGTAGCGGGAGGCCCACGTGCGATGGACGTCGGTGATCCATTTGTTGGGAGGGGTGTAGTCGGTGCCGACCGGGAGCAGGACGTTCTTCGTCGCGGCGACGGGCTTGAGCGAGCGGTAGAGGTCGTAGACCGCCTCGCAGGCCGCCTCCAGGGACGGTGAGGAGTCCATCCACCAGCCCGCCGAATAGTGGGCCGGCATGTAATGGGTCAGCACGCCCTGCCCGGACGGCGAGATCCACTCGAACTCGCTGGGGAACTGCATCAGCGCGGCGTCGTTCTTCGCCTGCTTGAAGTTTTTGCTGATGGGACCCCACTGGTGGAACGGCCCCCGCGCCCACGCGCTGCCGGTCAGCCCGGCCGCCGCGAGGTAGCCGGGGAACTGCGGGTCGTGGCCGAACGCGTCGAGCTGCCACGCCGTGCGCGGGTCGCCGCCGAGGATGTCGCGCTGGTAGCCGATGCCGTAGACGATGTTGCGGATGGTGGTCTCGGCGCCGGTCAGGTTGGTGTTGGGCTCGTTGTACGTGCCGCCGACCAGCTCGGCGCGGCCCTCGGTCATGAGGGCGCGCAGGTCGGCCCGGCGCTCGGGGTGGGTGTCGAAGAACGGCTTGAGATAGTCGACCTCGGCCAGCACGAAGCGGTAGTCGGGGTCGCGCAGGGCCAAGTCGATGTGAGCCTCGACCAGCGCGAACGCGTTGCGCTCCCACAGCGGCCTGGTCGTGGCGTCGCCGGACAGCAGCTCCCATGGGCTGGTGTAGGCGGCCTGGGTGTTCCACCACACCGGGTCGTAGTGGAAGTGGGACACCATGAACATCGTCCAGCCCGGCTCCTCGGCGGTGACCGCTGTTTCCAACCGCTCCTCGCCCAGGGTGAGCAGGCACGGCACAGTCGTGCCCGGTGGCGCCGACACGGCCAGGGGGACCTCGACCACCCCCTCGGCGGCGGCCGGGACGGTCAGCGGCTCGGCCAGGCGCACGCCCTCGCCGCGCACCTCGAGCGGCTCGTCGCGCTCTCCCCGCGCGACCGTCACGCGCAGGACTTGACGCGGCTCGTCACGGGAGCCCACGAACAGGTCGGTCGACTCTGCGGACAACAGGCGGACAGACAAGGGGGAACCTCCAGGCAATCGGTGCCGGCGCCCCAAACATAAGCCCTGCCAACCTGCCTGACAACGATGTCAGGAATCGGCTGTGGATAACCCGGGGCGGCGGCGCGACGGCTGTGGACAACGTGGCGGGCGCGTGCGGAAGTCGTGAGCAGGCATGGAAGGATTGCGGCATGAGCGCAGTGAAACTCGATGGCAAGGCGACCGCCGCAAAGATCAAGGCAGACCTCAAGAAGCGGGTGGCCGCGCTCAAGGAACGCGGCATCACACCCGGGCTCGGCACCGTGCTCGTGGGCGACGACCCCGGCAGCCAGATCTACGTCGCCGGCAAGCACCGCGACTGCGCCGAGGTCGGCATCGCCTCCATCCGCGTCGACCTGCCGGCCACCGCCGCTCAGGCCGACGTCGAGGCGGCCATCGACGAGCTCAACGCCTCGCCGGCGTGCACCGGCTACATCGTCCAGCTCCCGCTGCCGAAGCAGCTCGACACGATGGCGCTGCTGGAGCGCATCGACCCGGCGAAGGACGCCGACGGCCTCCACCCGGTCAACCTCGGCCGCCTCGTCCACATGGTCGACGCGCCGCTTCCGTGCACGCCGCACGGCATCGTCCTGCTTCTCCAGGAGTACGGCGTGCCGATCAAGGGCGCTGACGTGGTCGTGGTCGGGCGCGGCATCACGGTGGGCCGCTCGCTGGGGCTGCTGCTGACCCGCCGCAGCGAGAACGCCACGGTGACCCTCTGCCACACCGGCACCCAGGATCTGGCCTCGCACGTACGCCGCGCCGACATCGTGGTGGCGGCGGCCGGGGTGCCCGAGCTGATCAAGCGCGACATGGTGAAGCCCGGGGCGGCCGTGCTCGACGTCGGGGTCTCCCGGGTCGACGGCAAGATCGCCGGTGACGTCGCGCCCGACGTGGAGGAGGTCGCCGGGTTCCTCACGCCCAACCCGGGCGGCGTCGGCCCCATGACCCGGGCCCTGCTGCTGTCCAACGTGGTCGAGGCAGCCGAACGCCTGCAGCGCGGGTGACCGGGCGCGCGTAACGCGCCACGCACCGGCGTGGTGTCGAGGCCTGCGGGGCCGGTCCGTGCTGCTGGGTTTCGAGGTGCCGGTCAGGTCTTCGGCGGCGCGGGGGCGTACGGGTTGGCGGAGGCGTGGAGATGCCGCTCGCCTTCCGTACGTGCCTGGACACCGCGCGAGCTTCCGCGCGGGCACGTGATCAGTTGAGCGCGAGCGCCCTGCGGAGCGCGCCGACCAGGTCGGCGAACATGCGCCGAGCCGCCTTGGTCCCGGGGACAGGAACGTGCCGTGCACGGTGCCGGCGTACACGCACAGCTCGACGCTGACGCCCGCCTTCATCAGGCGCTGCGCGTAGTCGATGGCCTCGTCCCGCAGCGGATCGAGTTCGTTCACGGCGACGAAGGCGGAAGGCAACGCGGACAGGTCCTCGGCACGGGCGGGCGCCGCGTACCGCATGCCGTCCTTGCCGTCCACGGTGGAGGTTCCGCCGAGGTAGTGCTGCCAGGTGAGCTCGAGGATCTCCCGGTCGACCACGGGGACGCCGACCAGCCGGGCGATCGAGTCGGTGTCCAGCCGGTCGTCCAGCGTGGGGATGCCCAGGTACTGGAAGCGGATGGCGGGGCCGCCGCGCACCGCGACGTCAGCGGTTGCGGTAGCGGTCGGTGGCGTGGCGGGTGGCGCGGATGGCGGCTTCGGCCGTGTCGTAACGCCGCTGCGCCAGCCCGACGAAGATGCAGTCCACGATGAGCAGCTGGCTGATCCGGCTGGCCAGCGCCCCCGGGCGGAACGCCGTCTCCCGCCCCGCCGACACCAGCGTGTGGTGGGCCAGCCCCGCCAGCGACGACCGGGGGTTGTTGGTGATCGCCACCACCAGCGCCCCGCCCTCGGCGGCCGTACGGGCCGGGACGAGCACGTCCGGCGTCTCACCGCCGCAGCTGATCGCGACCGCCACGTCCCCCTTCCGGAGCAGCGCGGCGCTGGTCAACGCCAGGTGGGCGTCGCTGAACGGATGACTGGACAGCCCGATCCGCAACAGCTTCTGCGACATGTCGCACGCCACCAGCCCCGAGGCGGCCACCCCGTACACGTCCACCCGCCGCGCATCCGAGATGGCCTCCACCACCTCGCCGAGCTGATCGGGGTCGAGCTGGGCGGCGGTGTCGGCGAGCGCCTCCGCCTCGGCCCGCGCCACCTTGGCGATCACGTCCGTGAGCGGGTCGTCCGGCCCGAGATCACCGGGGACGAGGCGTTCGGGCTCCTTGGCGACGGCCGCGGCCAGCGCGAAACGCAGCTGCGAGTACCCGGTGAAGCCGAGCGCCCGCGCCGTGCGGACGACCGTCGCCTCGCTCGTCCCGGACGCCGCGCTGAACTCGGTGATCGTGCTCCGCACGACCAGCCCGGGGTCGTCCAGGATGAGCCGGGCGATCGACTTGGCCGCCGGCGTGAGCGAGGGCATCAGAGCGCGTACGGCGGCGACGGGGTTCGCGGGTTCGGCGGTCACCGGATCATCCATTCCGCTGCGGCCTGCGCCGACACCCGGGAGACGCCATGGGTGGCGACGTGGGTGGCGACGTGATCGGTGACGGGATCGGTGACGGGATCGGTGATGTGGGTCGCGTCCTGCGGCGGCGCCGGGATGCCGGTGTCCACGATGATCGCGTCCGGCCGGCGCGCGAGCGCTCGCGCCACGGTGTCGCGCACCCAGGCGTGCCGGGCGGCGTCGTGCACGACGAGCACCACCGGTCGCTCGTCGAACGCCGGCAGCTCGCCCCCCGGCTCCAGCTTCACCCGGGCGGTGTCCGGCAGCAGCGTGGCGAGCGCGGCCGTGATGCCGGTCGGCGTGGCCGGGTCCACGGCCTGGCTGAAGCGGGTGTTGACCTCGACCACGAGCGGCGCCCGGTCGAGCCGGCCGGTGCCGGTCGCGGTCAGCGCGGCGCGGGCGGCGCGCAGGCCCACGCCCTCGTCCACGTCGTCTCGGGCCTTGTCACGCAGCTCGGAGCGGCCGGCGTACCAGGCCGACAGGGCGTGCACGCGGGCGGCGGCCTCGGCGAGCCGCTCCTCGGGCAGCACCCCTTCGCGCACCGCCGCCACGATCGCGTCGCGCATCGCGAGAAGATCGTCCTCGGTGGTGAGTCCGACGCAGATCGCGTCCACGCCCGCGCCCAGCGCACGTACCGCGATCTCGCCCGGGGTGAACATGGCGGCCACCGCCCGCATCTCGATCGCGTCGGTGACCAGCATCCCGTCGAAGCCGAGCTCGCCCCTCAGGAGCTCGGTCATCGCGGTACGGCTGAGCGTCGCCGGCATCGACGGATCGAGCGCGGGCACGAGCAGGTGGCCGGACATGATCGACCGCACCCCGGCGCCGATCGCGGCCCGGAACGGCGGCAGGTCGCGCTCGGCCAGCAACTCCCGCGAGGCGTGCACGGTCGGCAGCGCCAGGTGGGAGTCGGTGACCGTGTCGCCGTGCCCGGGGAAGTGCTTGGCGCAGGCCGCCACGCCCGCGCCCTGAACGCCCTCGACGAACGCCACGGTGTGCCGGGCGACCAGCTCGGGATCGGGCCCGAACGACCGGACGCCGATCACGGGGTTGGCCGGATTGGCGTTCACGTCGGCCGAGGGCGCGTAGTCGAGCGTGATGTCGAGCTCCGCGAGCATCCGGCCGATCTGCCGGCCGACCTGCTCGGTGAGCTTCACGTCGTCCGCCACGCCCAGCGCCCGGTTGCCGGGGAAGGAGCTGCCGGCCGCGACCTCCAGCCGGGTGACCGTGCCGCCCTCCTCGTCGATGGCGACGACCACGCCGGGATTCTCGGCACGCAACTGCCGGACGAGCGGCGGCGAGGCGGCGTTGCGGGCGAACAGCACCACACCGCCGAGACCTTCGCCCAGCGCACGGCGCAGCCAATCAGGGGCGGAGGTTCCGTCGAACCCCGGATGGAGCACCGTCAACGCCAGTCTGTACAGGTCACCGCTCATCGGCATTTTCCTTCACGGTTGTTGATCTGAAGGTAATTTTCTGTCATCGTCGCCCTCGACACAACCACTTCCGAGAGGCACCCCCCATGCCCAGCAGAAGGACTCTCTTCAAGGGTCTGGCCCTGGCCGCCGCCGCTTCAGCCGTCCCGCTGCCCGCTTTCGCCCAGGCGCAGTACGTGCCGCCGCTGCGTCAGATGCGCGGCATGTGGATCGCTTCGGTCGTCAACATCAACTGGCCCTCCCGCACGGGGCTCAGCGCCGACCAGCAGAAGGCCGAATACCTGGCCTGGCTGGACGTGGCCGTGCAGCGCAAGCTCAACTCCGTGTTCGTGCAGATCAGACCCACCGCGGACGCCTTCTGGCCGTCGCCGTTCGAGCCGTGGTCGCAGTACCTGACCGGCACCCAGGGGCAGGACCCCGGCTACGACCCGCTCGGGTTCGCCGTGGAGGAGACGCACAAGCGCGGTCTGGCCTTCCACGCCTGGTTCAACCCGTACCGCGTCTCGATGCAGGGCGACCCGGCCAAGCTGCACCCCGACCACCCGGGCCGCAAGCACCCCGAGTGGATCGTGCCGTACGCCGGCAAGCTGTACTACAACCCCGGCCTGCCCGAGGTCCGCAAGTTCTGCCAGGACGCGATGATGGACGCCGTCACCCGCTACGACATCGACGGCCTGCACTTCGACGACTACTTCTACCCGGTCAACACCACGGCCTTCGACGACAGCGCCGCCTACGCGCAGTACGGCGCCGGCTTCCCGGACCTCGCCGCCTGGCGGCGCAACAACGTCGACCTCATGGTCCAGGAGATGCAGCAGCGCGTGCTGGAGGCCAAGCCCGGCATCGCGTGGGGCATCAGCCCGTCGGGCATCTGGCGCAACCGCGGCACCGACCCGCTCGGCTCCGACACCAACGGCGGCCAGTCGTACGACAACCTGCACGCCGACACCCGCGGCTGGGTCAAGAAGGGCTGGCTCGACTACATCGCGCCGCAGCTCTACTGGTACATCGGGCAGCCGCCGGCCGACTACTCCAAGCTCGTGCCCTGGTGGTCGGACGTCGCGGCCGGCACGAACACGCTGCTGTGGATCGGGCAGGCGGCGTACAAGGCCGGTGACCCCGCCCAGGCGCCCGAGTGGCAGCAGACGAACGAGCTGTCGCGGCACCTCACCCTCAACCGGGACCACCCCGAGATCAGCGGCGACATCTGGTACAACGCCAACGACGTCAGGGCCGACCGGCTCCGCTCCATCTCGACCGCCGTCGACGACCACTACCAGCGCCCCGCCCTCGCGCCGGTGCTGCCCAGGCTGGCGAACGGCCGTCCGCCGCGCCGCCCGGTGCTGGCCCACGCGCTGCGCCGCTCCTCAGGGGCCGAGGTACGGGTGGTCGCGACCGGTGACGAGACACCGTTCCTGATGGCGATCTTCCGGTTCGACCGGGATGCCGCGCGGGAGGCCTTCGCCGACGCGCGCAACCTGGTCGCGGTCGTGCCCGGCGGCAAGCAGGTCACGTGGACCGACCCCGACGGCGGCAGCGGCCATCGTTACTACGCGGTCGCGGTCGACCGCGCCAACCGCACCAGCGCCCCGAGCCGCGGCTTCCGGGTGGTCTGAGAGCGCGCTTGCGCCCGCGTACGTCGCCGGGCCCGGTGCGCTCCGGGCCCGGACCCCGGCACAGGGGTCCGGCGCTGCCGGAACCCCTCGCCGAAGCACCGGTCGCGATCCGGCCCCTGTGGTGGGCCGCGTTCTCCTACGAAGCCCTGCGCCCCGCCGGCGAAGCCTGGTCGGCGGAGGCCCCTGATGACCGCTGCGGCGGCACCACAGGGGTCGGGCGCACCAGCCCGAGCGCGACGACCTCGTTGGCCAGCCGCGTACGCCGGTTGGTGCCCTCCGGGATCCGGAACTTCTGGTAGAGACGCAGCAGGTGCTGCTTGACCGCGGCCTCGGTCACGACCAGGTCGTCGGCGATCTCGCGCGCGGTCGCCGGGGCGACGAACGCCTCGTCCGACAGCGCCGGCCGGCAGAGCGAGGTCAGCACGTCGACCTCGCGCCTGGTCAGCTCGGGGGCGGCGGCCCTGCGCAACTCGACCTCGGGGGTGAAGTCCTCTCGGGGGACTCCGCCGATGCGAGCCCGCGCCGCGCCGAAGGACACGACGTCGCCGTCGTCGAGCACCCTCCGGGCGATCGGCCTGCCGTTCACCCGCGTGCCGTTCCTGGACAGCCCCAGGTCGACGACATACAGGTAGGGTCCTCGTCTGACGAACTCGGCATGGAGTCGAGACACGCTGGGGTCGGTGAGACGGATGTCGACGCCCCGGCCCCTCCCGACCGTCGTGATCTCGGGGCGCAACGGGACCACCTCTCCAGTGTCCTCGATGCGTATGAACGGCCCCTCCACGGCAGTTCCTCCCCAGGTAGCCCGCCGTAACTATTACTACAGCTCCGGCTTACCCAACCGAGGGGATGCGGAATCTCCTTTGCCGAAAGGAGAATCCGACGTGAATTTGGTCTGGACCTCTGCGGCCGGTTTTGCCTGCTCACGGGTAGACTTCGGACGGAGATAAGCGGAGGAAACACTCATGGCGGACAAGCCCACGAAAGGTCTGGCCGATGTCGTCGCCGCGTCCACCGCGCTGAGCGACATTGACGGAAAGGCCGGTCGGCTCTTCTACCGTGGATACGACATCCACGACCTGGCCGGCCGCGCGACGTTCGAGGAGACCGCACATCTGCTGCAACGGGGCAAGCTGCCCAACCGCGCCGAGCTGGACGCCTACGGCGAGGAGCTGGCGCGCGGCCGCGAGCTGGGCGCCCTGGTGTCCGCGAACGTCGCCGAAATAGCCGAGAAACAGAAACCCATGGAGGCGCTGCGCTCGCTGGTCTCCCTGGCCGGAGCCGACGACCCCGACAAAGACTCCATCGCCCCCGACGCCAACCTGCGCAAGGCCGCGCGACTCGTCGCGCAGCAACCTCTGCTGGTCGCCCGCTATCACGCCGCTCGCACCGGCGGGAGCGTTCCCGACCCCGACCCGTCGCTCAGCATCGCCGCGAACTTCCTGCTCCAGGTCACCGGCCGCACGCCTGCCAAGCGCGAGGTCGAGATGTTCGACGAGTGCCTGGTGCTGCACGCCGACCACACCATGAACGCCTCCACGTTCGCCGCACGGGTGTGCGCCGCCACGCTGTCCGACATGCACTCCGCCATCGTCGCCGCCATCGGCACCCTCAAGGGCCCGCTGCACGGCGGCGCGAACGAGCAGGTCATGAAGACACTGGAGTCGATCCCGTCCGGCGGGGTGGCCCAGGCCGTGCGCGACAAGCTCGCGGCCGGCGAGAAGATCATGGGCTTCGGCCACCGCGTCTACAAGACCGAGGACCCGCGCGCCACCCACCTGCGCCGCATGTCGGCCGAACTGGGCGAGGCGAGCGGCGACGACACCTATTACCGGATGTCGAAGGAAATGGAGGAGGTCGTCTTCGAGACGAAGGGCCTCTATCCGAACGTCGATTTCTACGCGGCGTCCGTCTACCACTACCTTGGCATTCCGACAGACCTGTTCACGCCGGTCTTCTCCATCAGCCGCATGTCCGGCTGGACGGCTCACGTCATCGAGCAGCACGCCGACAACCGGCTGATCCGCCCCGACAGTGAGTACATCGGTGAGACCGACCAGAAGTGGAAGCCGATAGAAGAGCGTTGAGCCAACGGACCGAACGCCAGCCGCGCGAGACCTGGGGGCCGTACCCGCTGATTCTGGCGGGTGCGGCCGTCGGCGTGCTCGCCATCTTCGTCGCGAACCCGCGCTGGGGCGGGTTCGCGCTGGGTGCCGTCATCATGATCGCCGCCGCCCTCCGCTTCGCCGGTTACGGCGGTCAGCTCGCCATCAGGAGCAGGAAGAACGACGTCATCACGCTGTCGCTGGCCGGGTTCGTGCTGGTGATGACCTCCCTGCTGCTCGACAACAACGAGCTCAAGGCGGTCATCCTGTCCCTTTTCGCCCGGTGACAGGACGGTCCGATAGCCTCGACGCATCCATTCATTGAAGGGGAACATAGGCATGCCCAAGATCAAGGTGGAGGGTCCGGTCGTCGAACTCGACGGCGACGAGATGACCCGGATCATCTGGCAGTTCATCAAGGACCAGCTGATCCTTCCTTACCTCGACGTTGACCTGAAGTACTACGACCTCGGCATCGAGCACCGGGACGCGACGGACGACCAGGTCACCATCGACGCCGCGAACGCCATCAAGAAGTACGGCGTCGGTGTGAAGTGCGCCACCATCACCCCTGACGAGGCGCGTGTCGAGGAGTTCGGTCTCAAGAAGATGTGGAAGTCCCCCAACGGGACCATCCGCAACATCCTCGGCGGTGTCATCTTCCGTGAGCCGATCATCATGTCGAACGTGCCGCGGCTCGTCCCGGGCTGGACCAAGCCGATCGTCGTCGGCCGTCACGCCTTCGGCGACCAGTACCGCGCCACCGACCTGAAGATCCCCGGCGAGGGCACCCTCACGCTGACGTTCACGCCGAAGGACGGCTCCGAGCCGGTAGAGATCGACGTGTACGACTTCCCCGGCAGCGGCGTCGCGATGGCGATGTACAACCTGGACGAGTCGATCCGCGACTTCGCCCGCGCGTCGATGCGCTACGGCCTGGCCCGCAACTACCCGGTCTACCTCTCGACCAAGAACACCATCCTCAAGGCGTACGACGGCCGCTTCAAGGACATCTTCGCCGAGGTCTTCGAGACCGAGTTCAAGGAGGAGTTCGACAAGGCCGGTCTGACCTACGAGCACCGCCTCATCGACGACATGGTCGCCGCGGCGCTGAAGTGGGAGGGCGGCTACGTCTGGGCCGCGAAGAACTACGACGGCGACGTCCAGTCCGACACCGTCGCCCAGGGCTTCGGCTCGCTGGGTCTCATGACGTCCGTGCTGATGACCCCCGACGGCCGCACCGTCGAGGCCGAGGCAGCCCACGGCACCGTGACCCGCCACTACCGCCAGCACCAGCAGGGCAAGCCCACCTCCACCAACCCGATCGCCTCGATCTTCGCGTGGACGCGCGGCCTGGCCCACCGCGGCAAGCTCGACAACACCCCCGCGGTGAGCGAGTTCGCCGGCAAGCTGGAGCAGGTCTGCATCGAGACCGTCGAGGGCGGCCAGATGACCAAGGACCTCGCCCTCCTGGTCGGCGGCGACGCCAAGTGGCTGACCACCCAGGACTTCCTGGCAGCCCTGGACGAGAACCTCAAGAAGAAGATGTCGGCCTAAGACCGCATTCACCGAAAACGGCCCCTACCCGCACGGTAGGGGCCGTTTCGCATGCCTGGGCCGGCACGGGGACTTCGCGGATCTGCCTGACGTTTCTGTCGGTGGAGGCTGCCACGATCTGGCGGCATGACGACCGATGCGCTCGCCCGGTTCCGTTGGTTACAGGGACAGGCCCGCCCCCTCGACGAGATCTACACCGTGCTCTTCGTCCGCGAGCGGGATCCCGGCGAAGTATTGCGGCGTTTCGGCTGCGGTGAGGAGAAGGAGATGAGCTTCGCCGAGCTGGACGTGGAGGTCAGCGACTTCCTTGTGGGGACGGATGGCGGAGATGGGGGCGGTTACGTTGGGGTAGTGGCTGCGGGTGACTGGTGTTTGGCCGTCGAGCCGATGGGCTGGTCGGCGGTGATGGACGAAAGGCTGATCCGGCTGTCGGTGGGCTCCGAGGTCGTGGCCGTCACTCGGCATGAATACGCGGACGACCACTTCGCGTACGCGGTCGACGGCAGCGTGGTCACCACTTTCGAGCTGCTCACGCCGGACGCTCGCTATGGCGCCGACAAGGATCGGCTCGACCCTCTCATGCGCGAGGTCGGTCTGCCGCCTGATGCGACCGAGAGCGACGACGAGTGGGAGGCCAGGTACGACGACCTGGCGCCGAACGCTCTGGCGCGGGCGTTCGCGCTGGCGGAGCGGCTCACCGGCGTGACGTTCACCGCAGGCGTGCTGGATGGCCCGCTGCTCGTAGGCCCGATCGCGGACGCCCATCTGCATGGCCCCGCAAGGTTGTCGACGCAGCGATCGGTCACCCTCGCCGAACTGGTGGACAAGCACCTCCAGGCGGGTGGCGTAGCGGTAGCCGGCATCGACCGGGTCGGCGACGGAAGCTGTGGGAGCTGAGCGGCTCGTCACGACCGGCCACGCTACGGCGCAGTCCTCCTCCGGGGCCTCGCACAGGCACCACCCGGGCTCGGGATGCGCGCGAAAGGCTCGGAGTGAACATAGCGAGCTGAGGGCACCCGCTTCGGCCTGCCGTTTGGCGCAGGTCAGGGCGTTGCCTGACGCCTGCTCTCCATGAGCGGAGAGCACAGTCCCACAAGAAGATGCCGGCCTAGCCGCATTCACGAAGACGGCCCCTACCTGCGTGGCAGGGGCCGTTTCGGGTGTCCGGGCCGTATCGGTCAGCGGGGATCGGGTTCTGAGCCGGGCGTGGGAGGGCCGTTCTCGGGGCGCCGGTTCTGCTGTTCGTCCTCTCGTTCGCCGAAGGCGGCGGCCTCCAGTGTCTCCAGGAGTTGCCGCCGCCACTGGGCGTCCTCGTCGGGCTCCGGGGCGGGCGTGAAGGGCATGGGTTCCACGTCTCCGGCGGTGGCCAGGCTCGGGCCGCGGCGTGACTTGGCGATGAGCACCGCGAGCACGGCCAGCAGGGCCAGCACGACCACGACGGCCGAGGTGATCATCGTTGGCGTGGACAGGCCCGGCAGTGAGCTGGTGTTCGCCGCGTTGAGCTGCGTGGAGAAGGCTTGGGGAGCCATGGTGCTGGACGCCGTCGGCGTGGCGGCGACGTCCTCCGCGATGGTGGGCTCGGTCGTGGC
>NZ_SMKQ01000225.1 GCF_004348995.1 Nonomuraea terrae | reverse complement strand
GGTGGCGGTGTGACCGCTCGGTACGGCCGGACAGACCGTGGCCTGCCTGCGCAGTACAGCGCGGGAAATCCAGCGATTCGGACCGCATCTCGTCAAGGAACTGCCGTAGCGGCGCGAGGCCCTCATGTCGGCACGGTACAACCGTTTCGGCGCTCGCGCCGCCCAATCGCCGACCCGGCGCCCACGTGGGCGGGTCAGAGCCCCATCGCGGCCATCCGTTTGTTGTGCTCCTCCTGGAGTTTCGCGAAAAGTCGTGAAATATCGGCCTTACCCTCTTCGAGCGACTCCGTCAGCAACGTCGCCAGCTCCGGCCGCGCCGAGGCCACCTGCTGCCCCTGGCTGAGCGCTTCCCCCACCAGCCGCCGAGCCCACAGCGCCAGCCGCCCGCTCGCCACCGGATCCGCCTCGATCGCCGCCCTGACCCGTTCGACCGCGAACTGCGAGCGCCCCTCGTCGACCAGCACCTCGTCGACCAGCCGGGCGATCGAGGGGTCGAGATGCCGTGCCGCCTCCCGGTAGAAGTCGTGCGCGATGCCGTCGCCGACGTACGTCTTGACCAGCGCCTGCAGCCAGTCGGACGGCCGGGTCTGCGCATGCCAGGCTTCCAGCGCCGCGATGAACGGCGCCATCGCCTCGTCGGGATCGGACCCCAGCTCGGTCAGCCGGTCGCGCAGCAGGCGGAAATGGGCGTACTCGGTCACGGCGAGCTCACTCAGCGCCGCTCTGTCGGCCAGCGAGGGGGCGAGCGTGGCGGCATCCTCGGTCATGCGCGCGTACGCGCTGAGCTCCGCGTAGGCCAGCACACCGAGCAGGTCGACGACTCCAGGAGACTCTTTCATGGAAGGCAGCGTACTTCGGTGAATCTTCGGGAACATACGTAAGCTCGGTCAGCGTTGTGGTATCGAGTACACTGCTCTGTGAAAGTGCGACCGCACTGTGTTAATTCGGGACAACACCCCGATTACCCCCCGTTTCCCCGGGTGCGCGGTCGCTGATGACGCGAGAGGGCTGGCTCTACCGCGAGGACCCACGACAAGGGGCGTTTTCCGCCCGTCGGTCCCGGCAGGCCCGCCTTCATTTGAGACTGAGGCAGGCCACGCTGACGACTTTCCGAGACCTCGGAGTCACACCAGAGATCGCCGACGCCCTCGAGACCGAGGGCATCGTCACGCCGTTTCCGATCCAGGAAATGGCCCTCCCGCTAGCCCTGAGCGGGCAAGACCTCATCGGTCAGGCCCGCACGGGCACGGGAAAGACGTACGCGTTCGGCATCGCGATGCTGCAGAGCATCGGCAAGCCGCGCAAAAACCGGAAGAAGCCCCGCGGTCTGGTCGTCGTGCCGACCCGTGAGCTGGCCGTGCAGGTGAGCGAAGACCTCGTCACCGCCGCCGGCAAGCTCGGGTCGCGCGTCCTGACCGTCTACGGCGGCCGGGCGTACGAGCCGCAGATCGAGGCGCTCAAGGCCGGTGTCGACGTCATCGTCGGCACCCCCGGCCGACTGCTCGACCTGGTCAAGCAGAAGCACCTCGACCTGAGCCAGATCACCTCGCTCGTGCTCGACGAGGCCGACCGCATGCTCGACCTGGGCTTCCTCCCCGACATCGAGCGCATCTTCAAGCTGATCCCGGCGGAACGGCAGACGATGCTGTTCTCCGCCACCATGCCGGGCGAGATCGTCTCGCTGTCCCGCAAATACCTCAACCGTCCGACGCACGTACGCGCCGAGATGGAGAGCGGCGATGGCGAGACCACCCCGCAGGTCCGCCAGATCGTGTGGCGCACCCACCGGATGGACAAGATCGAGATCGTCGCGCGGCTGCTGCAGGCCCAGGGCCGCGGGCTCACCATGGTCTTCTGCGAGACCAAGCGGGCCTGCGACATGGTCGCCGAGCAGCTCGACACCCGCGGCTTCGCGGTCGCGGCCGTCCACGGCGACCTCGGCCAGGGCCAGCGCGAGCAGGCGTTGCGGGCGTTCCGCAACGGCAAGATCGACGTGCTCGTGGCCACCGACGTGGCGGCGCGCGGCATCGACATCGACGACGTCACCCACGTGGTCAACTACGACTGCCCCACCGACGACAAGACCTACGTGCACCGCATCGGCCGCACCGGCCGGGCCGGGCGCACGGGCATCGCGGTCACGTTCGTCGAGTGGGAGGAGCTGACCCGCTGGAAGATGATCAACCAGATGCTCGGGCTGGACTTCGCCGAGCCCGTGGAGACCTACTCCACCTCGCCGCACGTCTACACCGAGCTCGCCATCCCCGAGGGCACCAAGGGCGTCCTGCCCCACGCCGCCCGTTCGCGGGCGGGGTTGTCGGCCGAGCGGATCGAGGACCTCGGTGAGACGGGCAGGATCCGCACGCGTGGCGGGCGCCGCCGCGAGGAACGTGAGGAGCGCGAGGAGCGTCCCTCGCGTACGCCGCGCCAGCGCCGCCGTACACGCGGTGGCAGGGAGCTGGCCGAGACCGTCGAGACGCCGGAGGTGGAGTCCGTGAACACCAAGACGCAGGAGGCGCTCCTGAGCACGGACGAGGTCGAGCAGACGGCCGAGCCGAAGCGCACCCGTACGCGCAGGGGGGCTGCTTCGACGGCCATCGAGCAGGCTCTCGCCGAAGCCCCTGAGGCTCCGGTGACGGGCGGCCGCTCTCGCCGGGCCGCCGACGCGGAGCCTGCGAAGGAGGCGCCGGTGCGGAGCACCCGGTCCCGCCGGGTCGACACCGAGCCGGAGCCGGTCACCGAGCGTCCCGCGGCACCCGCCGTCGAGCGCCCTGCGGCACCCGCCGTCGAGCGCCCTGCGGCACCCGCCGTCGAGCGCCCTGCGGCACCCGCCGTCGAGCGCGCTGAGGCACCCGTCGCCGAGCGCCCTGTGGCGCCTGCCGTCGAGCGTCCCGCGGCGCCCGTCGCCGAGCCGAGCTTCCTGACCACGCCGCCCCCGCCGGCGCGCAAGGAGCCGGAGCGGATCATCCCGCCGAACCCGTTCACGGTGATCTTCCAGTCGCCCGACCTCGCGACGGACGACGACGACATCGCCCCGTCTGCGGCGACCGAGCGCAAGCAGCAGCGCCGCCAGCCTCGCGCCGGCGGTGGCGGTGGCGGTGGCAACCGCCGCCGCACCGGCTGACCGACAACGAAAGGCGCGCGCCCCTGGTGGGTGCGCGCCTTTCGCATGCCCGCCCACCACCGGGTGCGACGCTCCCGCACACGCGAACACCCCCACCGCTACCTCGCCGCTCTGAACCCCGATACCGCCGCCGGATCCCGGCCGATCATCGACACGACGACGGACAGGCGCGGGCGGTGGACAGCCCGGACGTGCGTGCGGCCCGGGGCGGTGATGCCTGCCGGGTACTGGACGGCTCCGCGCGGCTACGGCCCGGCGGCGGTCGCCGCGAAACCGGGCAAGCCGATGCTCACCTGCTGGGCGGGCGGGACCACCAGGCCACCGCCCCCTCCTGGCTGACCGATGGCCTGCCGCTGCCCGGGGGATCCGGTCCGTGCGTCCAGGTCACTCCACGATCTCCCGTCGATGTCGTGGACGCGCAGGGGCCGGGGAGCTCGGCGGGTTGTCCGCGACCGCACGAGCCGTACGCGCTCCTCACGCGGCGCCACGGCCATCACCCCACCCGGAGCACCCTCCAGCTACGCCGGAACCTCAGGAGGCCGCTCAGCGCCGCTCACGAGGCTCTGGAGGCGTTCCTTCTGCTCCGGCGACGGCATGGCGCGGAACCGCGTGGCGGGCCTGAGGTCGAGGTCGCGCAAACCTCACAACTTCCCAGAAGTCGCACCGGTGTAATCACCATGACGGTGTCGAGCCGCTGACCTCTGGGTATTGTTGCCCCACGTGAGTACGCCCCGATTCCTCGACCTGCCTCCCGGTGTTGCGCCGCAGAAGATCGAGACGCCACAGGGCACGTTCGCGGCTCTGGAGGCGCTCCCGGTCAGCGGCGTGGTGGAGCGCTGGCCCGCGCTCCTGGTCCCCGGGCTCACGGGCAGCAAAGAGGACTTCATCGCCGTCCTGATGACCCTGGCCCAGTCGGGGCGGCGGGTGGTGGCCGTCGACCTGCGGGGGCAGTACGAAACTCCGGGCCCCGACGACCCGGCCGCCTACACCTGCGCCGCGCTCGGCGCGGACGTCGACGTGCTGTCCCAGGTCATCGGCGGCGGCGACCCCGTCCACCTGGTGGGCCACTCCTTCGGCGGGCTGGTGGCCAGGGAGGCGGTCATCGACGGGCGCACGAAGTTCGCCTCGTTCACGCTGATGAGCTCGGGCCCCGCGGCCATCGAGGGCCGGCGGGCCCGCAACGGCAGGAAGATCCTCGAAGAGGTGCCCGCGCTCGGCCTGGAGCACATGTGGCAGACCAGGTTCGAGCCCGAGGCGCTGGCCAACGACGTGAGCGACGAGATCAGGGAGTTCCTGCGCAGGCGGCTGCTCAACAACTCCCCGACCGGCCTGACCAGCATGGCCGAGCAGGTGCTGACCATGCGCGACCGCACCGACGAGCTGCGCCAGATCGAGCTGCCGACGCTGGTGCTGTTCGGCGAGCACGACGACGGCTGGCCGCCCGAGGCGCAGTCGGAGATGGCCGCCCGGCTGGGGGCGGAGAGCGTGGTCGTGCCCGGCGCGGTGCACTCCCCCGCCGTGGAGGCGCCGGAGACGACCGCGGCGGCCCTGGTCACCTTCTGGAACGCGGCCGAAAAGCACTACTTGGACGTTAGATCGAGCGCTATGTAATCATCTGTCCACTATGACCGATGAGCTCGTCGCCCAGCCTCCGCAGAGCGCGACCTGGCTGGTTCATCTCGATCGTTCGATGTGGGTCGGCGGCGTACGCGGGCTCATGCTCCAGGCCCTCCATCCGCGGGCCATGCTGGGCGTCTGGCAGAACTCCACCTTCCAGGAGGATCCGCTCGGACGGCTGCGCCGTACGGCCGACTTCGTGGAGCGGGTGACGTTCGGCAGCCCGGAGGAGGCCGAGGAGATCGGCCGGCGGGTCCGCGGCATCCATCGGGCCATGCGCATCCGCGATCCCGAGACCGGCCGCGCGCATCGGGTCGACGATCCGGAGCTGCTGCTGTGGGTGCACTGCGCGGAGGTGTCGTCGTACCTGGAGGTGGCCAGGCGGGGCGGGGTGCGGCTCACCGAACGCCAGGCCGACCGGTACCTCGCCGAGCAGCGCAGGAGCGCCGCGTACGTCGGCCTGCATCCCGACGACGTGCCCGGCACGTGCGCCGAGCTGGACGCCTACTTCAAACAGATGCGGCCGCGGTTGCGCGTGACGCCGGAGGCGGCCTCGACCGTGCGGTTCCTCATGTGGCCGCGGCTGCCGCGCCACCTCAGGATGCTGGCGCCGGTCAAACCCGTCTGGTTCCCGTTCGGCGCGCTCTGCTACTACACGCTCCCCGGCTGGGCCCGGCGCATGTACGGCGCGCTGCCCGAAGTGCCCGAAGCGGCGGTCACGGCCGCGCTGAAGGCGTTCCGGCTGGGCGTGAACGCGCTGCCCGAGCCCATCCACGAACGCGCCTTCATGCCCGCCACCCGGCAGATGCTGCGGGCCTCCAGGGAACGCCTCGGCGCGGCCGGCTACGACCTCAGCGGAGGGCTCAGGGGCCTGACCGATCCCCGTCGCCGGCCGCGGGCCGCCGTCTGACGGGCAGCACGGCGGTCCCCGCCAGCACGGCCGCCGACACCGCGGCCATCGTCCACGCGCTCGCCTCCAGGCCGCCTCCGCCGGTCAGCACGCCGAGCAGGGAGGACGCGGTGGCGGCGCCGACGTACCTGGACGCCTGGAAGAAGCCCACGGCGGCGCCGGTGTCGCGGCGGTCGGCGTGCACGAAGACGAGCGAGTTGAGCGCGTACTGGCCGAAGGCCGCGGCCGCCCCCAGCACCGAGGCGGCGGCCAGCACCGGCGCAACGGCGGCGGACACGGCCAGCAGGCACGAGCCGAGCAGCAGCAGCGCGGCGCCGGTCACCAGCACGGTCCGCATGCCCGCGCGGCCGGCCAGGGCCACCGCGACCGGCGTCATGACGATGCCCAGCCCGGCCAGCGGCAGCACGAGCAGGCCCGCGACATGCGCCGGCACGCCCGCCGTCTGCTGCGCCCACAACGGCACCGCGAAGAACGCGACGTAGAAGACCACGTTGGTGAGGGCGAACTGGACGCACGTGGCCAGCAGGCGGGGCCGCAGCCGGGGCAGCGGCGGCCGGCCGGCCCCGTCGGCGCGTACGCGGGGCAACCAGCGCAGCGCGACGACGAACGCCACCACCGCGAGCGGCACGTTGACCAGGAAGATCGCCCGCCACCCCCACAGCCCGATCAGCACCCCGCCGAGCACGGGACCGAGGGCGGCGCTCGCGGTGAGCACCATCGAGATCGTGGCGATCACGCGCGGCGGCGGCCGGCCGTCCTCGCCGGGCATCACGGCCTGCACGATCGCCATCCCGGCGGGCATCGTCGCGCAGCTCCCGAACGCCTGCAGCAGCCGCACGACCACCAGCATCGGGTACGTCGGCGCCAGCGCGGCCAGCACGCCGGTCACCGCCATCGTCACGAGCCCGCCGCAGAACACCAGCCGTGGCCCGAACCTGTCGGCCAGGGTGCCCATCACCGGCGGCGCCAGGATGCCGGTGAGGTAGAACCCGGCGGCGAGCCACGTCACGGCCGCGATCCCGACGTCGAACTCGGCCTCGATGTGCGCCAGCGCGATCGCGATCATGGAGGAGTTGAGCGGGTTGAACAGGGAGCCCAGCGCCACCGCGGCCGGTAATCGGTCTCTCACATGTGATCCATAACCCCTGATGTCGCCAGGAAACGGATCAGAGGCCGCCGCCGAGGGTCCCCCAACGCCGTGCCGTCATCCGCCCCGGAGAACGTGGGCACGGCGGTGGGTCACTCGGCCAGGGCGTCCCACGGGCGGCGCTCGGGCCCGGCCGCCTGGCCCTCGGCGCAGTGGCGGCGGAAGTCGCACCAGGAGCAGAGCGGCCCGGGGTTGGGCGGGAACAGCTCGTCGATCTCGGCGGGCACCGGCGCGGGGCCGGCGGGGGGCCCCTCACGGGACGGGCGGCCGGGCGCGGGCGGCACGACCTCGCGGTAACGCTCGTCGGCCGCCGCGGCCTCGGTGGCGACCTCCTCGGCGCGGCGCAGGTGGCGTTCGAGGGACTCGCCGGTGTGCCGCCACTCGACAATCTCGCCGGTGGGCAGGTGGTGCAGCTCGACCGTACGGCAGGGGGCGCGCATCACCGCGGACGCCGCCACGGCGTAGACGGCCAGGGCGAGCGAGGAACGGGCGTCGTCCTGCGTCAGGGGACGGCGGCCGGTCTTGTAGTCGACCACGACCAGCTCGTCGCCGCGCCGGTCGAGCCGGTCGATGCGGCCGGACACGGCGATGACCTTGGTACGGGTGGCGACGGTGCGCTCGACGCCCACCGGGTCATCCGCCGGATCCAAAGTCGCGACATATCCGGACACGAGGTCGCGGGCGCGGCTCAGCCACCGGCCGGACTGCTCGGCGTCCTTGAACCCCTCGGTGATCCACCCGTTGGTGAGCAGGATGGACGCCGTGAGCGGGGTGCGGCGTTCGTACGGCTCGCGCCACCAGCCCGCCAGCGCGTTGTGCACGCTCGCGCCGACGCTGTTGTGCGCCCACGCCGGGCCCTTGGCCGGCTGCGGCCGGTCGAGGTAGGTGAACCGGTAGCGGCGGCGGCAGTCGAGCCAGGCGTTCAACCGCGACGGCGTGCAGGAATAGAGCCGCCGCGGCATCCCCTCCAGGGGCAACTGGGTGGGATTCATCTGGCCTCGCAGAGTAAGGCGGTCGCCGGGTGCCGCCGCCTCGCGCTCCGGTGTCTCACCTAGTCGTCGCCGAGCTTGATGCCGGAGATCTTGGTGCCGTCGGTCAGCGGGCCCTCGGACTCGTCGTCGGCGGCGGCCGTGCGGGTCAGCGAACCGGACACCCAGTCGTCGAAGTGGGGCTCCAGGTCTGCGATCGTCACCTCTTCGCCGTGGGCCGGCAGCACCCGCGTCTCGCCGGGCAGCGTGAACAGCCGCCCGCCGATCGAGGTCAGCTGGTCGGCCAGGGCGGGGTACTCGCCGCCCAGCCTGCCGGGGCCGTCGGCCTGCAGGGCCTCGCCGCTGAAGACGACCTTGAGCGCCTCGCAGTAGAGCGACACGCCGCCGGGCGTGACGCCGGGCGTCTCCATGACGTCGAGCTGGACGTCGGCGACCTCGAAGATGCCGTCGTCCTCCATGTCGATGTCGGGCCAGGTCTCCCGCCAGGTCTCCCGCCACAGCGGCTTGTCCTTGGGGTGCAGGGCGATCACGGCCTCGTCTCTGCTGGCCACCTCGATGGCGGCCGAGACGTGGTCGGGCAGGCCCGCCGTGCAGATGACGGCCAGCACCTCCCGCTCGCCCACCTGCTCCAGGATCTTCTCGGCGTCTCGCGCCGCGTCGATGACGATCACCTCGTCGTCGTCGCCCACGATCCAGGTGTTGTTCTCGACCTTCTGATCGGTGCCGTCGATGTCGACGACGCCCTCGGTCACCACTCGCTCGATACGCGCTGTCACGCCTCCGAACTCTAGCTCCTCTACCTGAGAGCGCGAATCGCATACGCCGTGATCAAGCGTTCCGCTAGCACAATTCAGGCCCGGTCATGACAATTGCTTTCCGTGAGCGATCAACGCCAGCAAATCGGTCCGTATCGGCTCGTACGCACGCTTGGGCAAGGCGGCATGGGGATCGTCTACCTGGCTCATGACGCGGATTTCCGCCTGGTGGCGTTGAAGGTGTTGCGCCCCGAGCTGGCCGCGGACGCCGACTTCCGCAGACGCTTCACCAGGGAGGCCGAGGCCGCGCGCAGGGTGGCGCGCTTCTGCACGGCGCCGGTGCTGGCGGCGGGGATCGACGGGGAGATCGCCTATCTCGTCACGGAATACGTGGACGGACCGGATCTGGCGTCGGTGATCGGGGCGCAGGGCCCGATGAACGGCGCCAACCTGGAGGCGCTGGCGGTGGGCGTCGCCACGGCGCTGGCGGCCATCCATCAGGCGGGGGTGGTGCACGGCGACCTCAAACCGTCCAACATCCTGCTGAGCGCGGTGGGGCCGCGGGTCATCGACTTCGGCATCGCCCGCCTGTCCGGGTCCGCCGACACGACGCAGTCGGCCGTCGTCATGGGCACGCCGCCCTACATGGCCCCCGAGCAGGCCGACGGCCGGCCCGCCACTGCGGCGAGCGACGTGTTCGCCTGGGGCGGTGTGATGGCCTACGCGGGAGCGGGCCGGCCGCCGTTCGGCGCCGGGCCCGCGCCGCAGGTGCTCTACCGGGTGGTGCACCACGTGCCCCGGCTCGACGGCCTCGACGAACGGCTGCGCCCCCTGGTGGAGCAGGCGCTGGACAAGGACCCGGCCCGCCGGCCCACCGCCCAGCAACTCCTGGACCGGCTGCTCGGACGGGAGTCGGCCACGCCCGCGCTGGCCACGCGGATGGTGAGCGACTCCTGGACGCCGCTCCTGCCCGCCCCGCAGGCGCCGCCGGCCCGTCGGCTCCGCGTGGCGCCGGTGGTCGCGGTGGCGCTCGCCTTGCTGGTCACAGCCGCCACGTTGGTGGCCTGGCGGCCGTGGGATCGCCCCACGACGGCGCAGCCGCAGACGAGCGCGACCACCACGGTCACCGCGACCGTCACCGCCGACCCGCCTCCTCCCCCGGCGACCGGCAACCCGTCAGCGACCGGCTCCACCACCGACTCGACCACCGACTCGACCACCGACTCGACCACCGGCCCGACGACCGGCCCGACGACCGGCCCGACGACCGGCTCGACGGCCGGTGAGCGGCCGGCACGGCCCGCCGGCGACGGCAAGGCGCTCGCCGAAAGCGACACCTTCGTCACCAACGTGTACGACGCCAGCGTGCCGGTGCACGTCAGGATCCTCTCCCTGGCACGCAAGGGTGAGGAGGTGACGCTGCGGTGGACGCTCAGGAACGACTCTCCCTCGGGCGACGAGGTGACCCTGCTCGTGCTGATGAAAGGCACGTCGGAGTTCGACCTCCAGGGCACCAGCCTGCTCCCCGCGGGCTCCGGCGAGCCCATCCATCCGCAGCTGCGCAGCGGCGCCTGCGCGTGTTCCCGGTGGGACTCCCTCACCAGCGTCCCCGCCGGGAAGACTCACACGTTCCATGCGATCTTCGGCGTGCCCCGGGACGTCAGGACGGCCGAGGTCGACCTGATGCTGCTCGGACGCTTCCCTGGCATCCCGATCAGCGGTCGGTGACCTGGTCTTCGAGCCTCGGGGAGAAGGCCCCGAACGGCACGTCCAGCTCGTGGTCGCGCACGTCCAGCAGCGACAGCTCGGCCAGCGCGATCACGCAGCCCGCGTCGGCCGGCCAGGCGATGGCCCACAGCCAGTTGCCGAGCGCCTCACCGGCGTAGACCGCGCGGTCGGGCTGCCCGTCGACGCACCACAGGGCGGTGGGATGGCCGAGCACGTCGATCTTCGCGTTCGGCGGGCCCGCGTCGAACCCCTCACCGGGGTCGGGGCCGCGGAGACCGGCGAAGGCCGCGCCCAGCCCGATGCCCGGCTCCTCGGCGACGAGGATCAGGTCGGCGGGCCCCTCCGTGAGAGAAGGACCGCTCAACGCGACCAGGCTGGCACGGGATCCGGTGCGTTTGTCGCCCACCTCGCCGAACCCGGTCACCAGCCAGCCGGCGGGCAGCGGCCACGGCAGCCAGACCGGCACGACCGAGCTCTTGCGGATCGCCTCGAGCGCGGTGCTGCTCGGGGGCCACGGGGGCTGGTAGGGCAGGACGTCTCCGTGCGTGCCGCAACGAAACGCACTCGACCAGGCGCTCGGCCCGTGAAGCGGGCCAAAACACCGTGGGCAGGTTGGTGCCGCTCTCACAACTACCCACGGTGCGTGCTCCGGCGCGGCCCCGTCAAGGGTGCTCCGCGTTATCCCGCCGTAATCTTGGTCACGTGCGGGTAAATTGTGTGGGCGCGATCGTCTTCGACGCGGCCGGTCGGCTGCTCCTGATCAAGCGCGGCCATCCGCCCGGAATGGGGCTGTGGTCCCTCCCCGGAGGCCGCCTGGAGCCGGGCGAGAGCGACGAGGCCGGCGTGCGCCGCGAGGTCCTTGAGGAGACCGGGCTGCGGGTGGAGGTGGGCCGCCTGGCCGGCACGGTCGACCGTCCGGGGCCGGGCGGGGTGACGTACGTGATCCGCGACTATCTCGCCACCGTCTCCGCCGGCACGCCCACGCCCGGGGACGACGCCGCCGACGTGCGCTGGTGCGCCAGGGACGACCTGGCTCGCCTTCCGCTGTCGGAAGGGCTGCTGGAGTCGCTGACCGGCTGGGGCGTGCTCCCGCCTGGTTAGGCGAGGTTCGCGGCGCCGCTCGCCCGGCCTCGGCCGACCGTACGCGTGACGATCGGTCGCGGCGCCGCCCGCCTTACACACCGGGTCTATCTGCTCGACGACAGGCTTGAGGTCCACAGGATCAGGTGGTCGGCGCTGTAGGTCGTGGACCGGCCGAGCGCCACGACCTCCGAGCCGTTCACCGCCACCGCCGACAGCCACTGTGAGCCCTGGCCCGCCAGGCGGTCCTGGGTGAGCGCCATGCGGTTCCACGACAGGCCGTCAGGAGACGTCCAGGCCGCGCTGTCGCCCTCGCCGGACACGCCGTGCCAGCCGACGGCGACCAGGCCCTCGCCGGCCGCCGCCAGGTCGTACACGGCCGCCGCCTGCTCCGCCGGCAGCCAGGCCGTCCGCCAGCTCTCGCCCTCGTCGTCGGAGACCGCGGCGAACGCGCGCCGCGCCCCGCCTGTCACGGCGGTGCCGATCGCCACCAATTTGTCCTGATAAATCGTGATCCGTCGTAGGCCGGCCGACGTGGCGTCCGGCGGGGTCACCCGCGGGCGCGCGCTCCAGTTCAGGCCGTCCTCCGAGAACCACACCACGCTGGTCTCCCGGTCGGCGCCGCCCGAGCCGCCCACCGCCACGTACCCGCCGGGAATGGCGACCGCGTCGTGGACGCGCACCCCCGCGCCACGCTGCGGCAGCCGCTCGGAACGGGTGTACGTGCGCGTGTCCCGCGTGAACCACACCTCGGCCGAGGACACGCCCGCCTGGTCCCTGGACTCGCCCGCGACCACGTAGCCGTCCTCTCCCGCCGTGACCACGTCGGCCCGCAGGTACGGCAGGTCCGCCGCGCGCGCCAGGTCGCCCTTGACGTCCACCTTCCGCCATTTCTCGCCGTCCGCGGAGGTGACGAGGAGGGGGTCGGTGAAGGAGACGTTCGCCGCGGTGCCGCCGACGGCGAGCCAGCCCCGGCGGCCGTGCGCCACGTCCTCCAGCGTCTGCCTGCCGGGGCCGCCCAGGCTCATGGACTTCCAGCTCTGCCAGTTCCTGATCGTCCACAGACCCGCGTCGCCCGAGGCCGAGCCGACGGCGACGTACCGGCCGCCGGAGCTCGCGAGGGCGTTCGTCTCGCGGGCGATCCTGGTCAGGCCCTCGACCTCGCCGAGCGGCACGCGCTCCGCCTTGCCGCGCTGGGGCGCGGCCAGCAGGACGAGCTGGTTGTCCACGTCGGAGGCTGCCTGGTCGCCGCCGGCCAGCAGGGTGCCGCCGGCCGCGATCGTGAACCCGCGCAGCGTGGCGCCCGGCAGGTCGCCGAGGTCGGCCCGCTTGTCCCACGAGCTGCCGTCGGTGCTGGTCAGCACGGAGTAGCGGCCGAGGCCGGTCTGCGCGATCGCCGCGACGCCGGACTGGTGGGAGATCAGCGACTCCACGCCGACGCTCTCGCCGCCGAGCCCGCCGATGGAGCCGCACTGCGACCACTCCGCCCCGGTCGACGAGCAGTAGACGCGTACGTCGCCCTCGGCCGTGCGCCGCCGGGCCGGCACCAGTACGAACCGCTTCGACAACACCGCCACCGTGCCCGCGCGCGGCTCCGCCTCGGGGAGCTGGAAGCCGGTCGCCTGCCAGGTACGCCCGCCGTCTGCCGAGCGCAGCACCCGCGATCCCTCGCCGATCGCGGGTACCCCGATGGCCACGACCGTGTCGCCCCTGGCCACCACTGCCTTGAGCTCCCGTACTCCCAGCTCCCTGGTCTCTGTGCGCTCCCAGGTCCGGCCGTCGCCCGAGCGCCACGCGGCCGGCAACGAGCCGCCGTCCTCGCCGGTCGCGCGCCCCACCGCGACGAAACCGGACGCCGTGCGCGCGATGTCGTGGATCTGGTCGCCTGCCCGGAACGCGGCCGACCCTGACGCCTCCACGGCCGTCCAGGTGCGGCCGTCGGGGCTGGTCCACAGGCCGCGCCCGCCGGACGTGCCGTCGCCGCCGCTGGCCAGCCAGCGCCCGTCGCCGCCCACCACGCGCCGGACCGTGGGCGTCGAGGCGCCGTTCACCTGGCCGAGCCGCCAGGTCTCGCCCCCGTCGGGGGAGAACAGGAACAGCGGGCGCGGGGTGGGGCTGGTCGTGTCGCTGCCGACCGCCACCACCATGCGGCCCACCGAGGTCATGTCGTTGAGCTTCTGGTCGGCGCCGTCGCCCGCGGCCGGGACGGTGAACAGCTCGTCCCCCGACCGGCCGGTGCCCGCCGCCAGGCGCACGGCTGGGCTGTCCTCGCCGGTCCACTGCCACACGAGCACGCCGGTGCCCGCCAGGACGGCCGCGGCCACGGTCAGCACCACGGGGACGGCCCTGCTGCCCCGGCGTACCGGGCTGGACCTGCGGACGGCGGCGGGGGCGGGGCCGCGCTCGTGCCGGCCGCCCTGCGGGCGCGGCGGGCCGGTGGCGACGAGCAGGTCCGGCCGTGTGGGCCGGCCCGCCGGAGGCCGCCCGACCCGCCGCACCTCGGGCTCGCTCTCGGGGGTCTCGTCCGGGCGCGGGCGTTCCTCGACGGGAAACACCAGCCGGTACGGCGGCGTCCGGCTCCCGGACGCGTCCCGCTCGGCCGGCCCCACCTCTGCCGGCCCCACCTCTGCCGGCCCCACCTCGGACGCGGCCCGGTCGGATCCGGTGGTCGCCGGCGGACGGCCGGGTCCGGCGGTCGCCGGGGGTCGGCCGGGGTCGGCGGTCGCCGGCGGTCGGTCGGGGTCGGCGGAGAGGGGGC
>NZ_SMKQ01000224.1 GCF_004348995.1 Nonomuraea terrae | reverse complement strand
GGGGGGAGGCGCCGGCGGGGATGTAGACGATGCGGCCGGGCTGGAGGTCGCCGAGGGCGGGCGCGGTCATGGCGTTCATTGCGGTCCTCGCGATTCCTGGTCGACCTTCCGGAATGGGGCGTTGCGTGGCACGCCAGGCGGCCGACGATACGCTGCGGCGTTGCCGTGGTCACGAGCGAGTGGGTGCGGCACGCGGCCGAGGCGCCCGGCCTGGGCGGTGGCCATGGCCGCCGCTCTTGTCGGGAAATGCCGCTATGAGGCAAAGAGGCGGCCAACGTTGCTTCGGACCACTTAGGTCACAGACATCACAGTTGTCACACGCGGGGATGCATGCGGCTGTACGCGCGGCCGTGAGCGGGAAGGGCTTCACGGCTCCACAGCCCCTGGAGGACCAAGTGAGGCTACGGTTTCTGCTGACCTGCGCCGTGGTGCTGGCCCTGACGCCGGCCCTGAGCGGAGCGGCGTCGGGTGCGGCACCGGCGATCCACGTCCAGAACACCAGTGCCGCCGACGATCCCAAGGACACCGGCGGCCCCGTCATCAGCCCCACGCTCGCCTCGCAGATCAAGGCCAAGAACAGCGTGCGCTCCATCATCCAGCTCAAACCGGGCCAGAGCGTTCAGGACGTGGCCAAGGACATCGAGCGGGCGTCCGACGGAAGCCGGGTGCTGGAGGCGACCGGGTCACCGCACTTCTTCGTCGCCGAGGTGGACGGCCCGACGCTGAACAAGCTCAAGCAGGACAACCGTGTCCAGGCCGTCTACGAGGACCAGCTGAGCGTGCCCTTTCTCGACGCCAGCACCACCGTGATCCGCTCGGACCGGGCGAACCAGGCCGGCTGGACCGGCGCGGGCACCACGATCGCGGTGCTCGACACCGGCATCGACCGCGACCACCCGTTCTTCGCCGGCCGGATCGTGGACGAGGCGTGCTTCTCCAGCTCCGACGCCGGCGACGGCACGGTCTCCCTCTGCCCGAACAACCAGCCCACCCAGTCGGGGCCCGGCTCGGCCGACGCCGAGACCGCGCAGTGCCTGGCCCACAACGTCAACACCTGCTCACACGGCTCGCACGTGGCGGGCATCGCGGCGGGCGCGACGGCCACGGGCGCGCCGGACAACGGCGTCGCCCCCGGGGCCCGCATCCTGGCGATCCAGGTCTTCAGCCGCGTGGACAACGCGGTGACCTGCGCGATCGGCGGTGGCCAGGCGCCGTGCCTGCTCAGCTACACCTCTGACCAGAAGCTGGCGCTCGAGTACGTCTCGCGGGTGGCCAAGGCGCACAACGTCGCGGCGGTGAACCTGAGCCTCGGCAGCGGCGGGCCGTTCACCGAGGCGTGCGACGCCGATCCCGGGGCGGCGGCGCTCAAGCCGGAGTTCGACGCGCTGCTGGCCCAGGGCGTGGCCCCGGTGGTCGCGGCCGGCAACAACGGCTTCGAGAACGGCGTCTCGACGCCGGCCTGCATCTCCACCGCGGTCACGGTGGGCGCGACGGACGACGCCGACGCGGTGACCTCGTTCTCCAACCGGGGGCCGCTGCTCGACCTGTTCGCGCCGGGCTGGGGGATCAACTCCGCGGTGCCGGACGACGCGTACGGGGAGAAGAGCGGCACCTCGATGGCGGCGCCGCACGTGGCGGGGGCGTTCGCGCTGATGCGGCAGGCGTTCCCCGACAATACGGTCGAGCAGAGCCTGCGGCGGCTGCGTGATACGGGCACGCAGATCGCAGCCGGCTCCTCCCGGGTTTCACGGATCGACATGGAACGCGCCACCACGTCCGCGCCCGCCGCGGCCGACCCCCGCGCCTGAGGCGCGCGCAGCAGGGCCGGGCCGCGTGCCCGGCCCTTCGCATGCCACCACCTACCAGGACAAGAACGGATAACAGAACACTCACCCCTCTCTGACATCAGTTGTCCAATAACTACACTTCTGTTGACAAACGCCCCTCGAACCCCCCGGAGGAACGGTTGAGACTGATGTCTCTGCTGGCAGGCGCCGCAGCGTTAGCCGCCACCTCGGCAGCGCTGGTCGCCACACCCGCCCTGGCCGACCCCGAGTCCAAGATCGACTCTGCGATCACCGCGACCGGTGAGCACCGCGTCATCGTCCGCGTGCAGCAGCCGGCCCAGGTCGACGCCGTACGGGCCAACGCGGAGGGGGTCAGGCGGGAGAAGAAGAACGTCTCCGCCGAGCCTCCGACGGAGATCGCGAACAAGCTCGACTTCTTCGTCTACCACGGCACCCGCGCCGAGCTGGAGAAGATCGCCGAGGACTCCGGCGTCGTATCGATCCGCGAGGACAAGCTCAACGAGCCCTCGCTCGTGCAGAGCATCCCGCTGATCGGCGCCGACCGGGCGCACAAGCGCGGCTTCACCGGCAAGGGCACGGCCGTGGCGATCCTCGACTCCGGCATCGACGATGACCATCCGGCCTTCGGCGGCCGCATCGTCGCCCAGGCGTGCTTCTCGGCCGCCGACCCGATCGACGGCTCCAAGCCGCTGTGCCCGAACGGCAGCCAGTTCCAGCTCGGTGACGGCGCCGCGGACGCCGAGAGCGCGCCCTGCATGGCCGGCGCCCCGCTGCCGCAGTACGGCCTGTGCTACCACGGCACCCACGTGGCCGGCATCGCGGCCGGTCAGGCGACCGCCGGCTTCCCCGCCGACGGTGTCGCCCCCGCGGCGCAGATCGTCCCGGTGCAGGTGTTCAGCCGGTTCGACGACTCGCCGTACTGCCAGGGCGCGCCCTCGTGCATCCTCGCCTACGACTCCTCGATCCTGACCGGCATGGCGTACGCGAACCTGCTGGCCGACCAGTACAACATCGCCGCGGTCAACCTGAGCCTCGGCGGCGGCGAGTACGCCACGGCCTGTGACACGACCGACGGGGCCGACTTCAAGGCCGAGGTGGACCAGCTGCTCGCCAAGGGCACCGCGACGGTGGTGGCCTCGGGCAACGAGTACTTCGAGTCCTCGGTGTCGTTCCCGGCCTGCGTCTCCAGCACGGTCGCGGTGGGCGCGACGGACAAGCAGGACGCGGTGGCGCCCTTCTCCAACCGCGGCACGCTGCTCGACGTGTTCGCGCCGGGCGTCGGCATCTCGGCGGCCATCACCGGCGACACGTACGCCACGCTCAACGGCACCTCGATGGCCACCCCGCACGTCGCGGGCGCCTTCGCGCTGCTGCGCCAGAAGCACAAGAACACCTCCGTGGACGACTTCCTGACCTCGCTGCGGCAGACCGGGAAGCCGATCACGTACTCGAGCGCGGGCGGCGAGGTCACCACGCCGCGCATCGACGTCTGGGCCGCGCTGCACAAGCGCTGACCCACCCGTTTCCAGGGGAGCGCCGCCACCGGGTGCGGCGCTCCCCTTCGGCATTTCACCGGCTTTCCGTACGATGAGGGCGTGCAGGGCCTCCTCCGCTCCGTGTGGGACGAACCGCGCCCTCCCGACGCCCCCCGGCGCGTGTGGCGCGACTGGGCGCTCGTCGGCGTGCTCGTCCCGGCCATCGTGCTGGAAGGCATGCTGCGGACCGACCTGCAGTGGCGGCCGCTGTCGATGGTCTACGCCCTGGTGATGCTGCCCGCCCTGTTATGGCGGCGCCGGCACCCGTTCGCGGCGCTGGCGGTGCCCGTCGTCGTCTCCGCGGTGATCCAGCTGGTCACCGGCGCCGATCCGGCCGAGCAGGGCGCGGTGGCGTACCTGCTGCTCCTGCTCTACGCGCTGGCCCGCTGGGGCTCCGGCCGGGAGGCGGTCGCGGGTCTGGCGCTGATCAGCGGCGCGATCCTCGTCGCGGCGGTCACCGGTCAGGTCGCCGCCGGCGGTGACGTGGTGGGCGCGTTCACCGTCGTGTTGTCCGCACTCGCCCTGGGCGGCACCTTCCGCTACCGCGCCAGGGCCAGGACGCGCGAGATCGACCAGGTCAAACTGCTCGAACGCGAGCGGCTGGCCCGCGACCTGCACGACACCGTGGCCCACCACGTCTCGGCGATGGCGATCCGCGCCCAGGCGGGCATCGCGACGGCGGCGGCCCACCCGGACGCCGCCGTGGACGCGCTGCGGGTGATCGAGGCCGAGGCGTCGCGCACGCTCGCCGAGATGCGGGCCATGGTCCGCGTGCTGCGCCGCGACGAGCCGGCGGAGCTGTCCCCCGGCCGCCACATCGCCGACCTCGCCGAGCTCGCCGGCCGCTCGCGCGTCGGGCCTTCCGTGGACGTCGAGATCCGCGGCGACCTCGACGACGTCCCACCGTCGGTGGGGGCGGCGATCTACCGGATCGCCCAGGAGTCCGTCACCAACGCCCGTCGGCACGCCCGGCACGCCACCCGCATCGAGGTGCGCGTCGCCGCCGACGACGCCTCGGTGCGCCTGCACGTCAGCGACGACGGCGACAACACCGCCACCGTGCCCTCCCCCGGATACGGCCTGCTCGGCATGATCGAACGCGCCGGCCTGCTCGGCGGCACCTGCGAGGCCGGCCCGAACCCCGGCCGCGGCTGGACCGTGACCGCCGTCCTGCCCCGCACGGGAGCCGCCGCGTGACCGCCATCCGGGTGGTCGTGGCCGACGACCAGGAGATCGCCCGCACCGGGCTGCGGATGATCCTGGACGCACAGCCCGGGATCGAGGTCGTCGGCGAGGCCGCCGACGGGCTGCGCGCCGTCGAGCTGGCCCGGCGGCTGCGGCCGGACGTGTGCCTGTTCGACATCCGCATGCCGCGCTGCGACGGCATCGAGGCCACCCGCCGCCTGGCCGGGCCGGACGCGACCGACCCGATCGCCGTCGTGGTGATCACCACGTTCGACCTGGACGAGTACGTCTACGCCGCGCTCCGGGCGGGCGCCCGCGGATTCCTGCTCAAGGACGCGGGCCCCGACCTGCTGGCCCAGGCCGTGCGCGCGGCGGCGAGCGGCGAGGCGCTCATCGCGCCGAGCATCACCGCCCGGCTGCTGGCCGCCTTCGCCGGCGCCGGCCCCGCCGCTCCCCCGGCGCAGCCCGTCGAGGCGCTCACCGACCGGGAGGAGCAGATTCTCGCCACCGTGGCGCGCGGCCGGACCAACAGCGAGATCGCCGACGAGCTGCACATCTCACTCAGCACGGTCAAGAGTCACGTCGCGAGCCTGATGACCAAGCTGGGCGTCCGCAACCGGGTCGAGATCGCCATCTGGGCGTACGAGACCGACCGGGTGCGCCCGTGAGCGGACGACCCACTCGGCCACGGCGGCGTTGATCACCCAGCCCGCGCCGATGAGCAGCGCCCTGGCCACCTCGCCGGGCTCGCCCCCGGCCGGGAGCCACACGACCTGGGTGAACGCCTGCGTCCCCGCCCCCGCGCCGAGCGCGTACGCGCGGATCATCCAGGCGCGGTGCCGGCGGACGTCGCGGCGGCGGATCGCGGCCACGCCGAGCAGCAGGAACCCGAGCATCGCCGAGCCGGCGACCAGCCGGAACGCGGCCAGCAGGTCGCCGTCCCCCGGCGGTCGTGCCAGGAACAGGGTCAGCCACAACCCCGACGCCGCCGCCGCGAGCCCGCAGCCGGCGAGCACCCGCCCGGCGGCGCGGTGCCACCCGCGCCGCCGCAGGCTCGGGACGAACTGGAACGCGCCCGCCAGCGTGTAGACGAGCGCGGCCACGATGTGCACGACCACGGGGACGGGCGCGGCGAGGAACCGGTCGCCGCCCTCGGTGAGGTCGGGCCCGCCGGCCATCGCGCTCAGCCGGACGGCCCCGCCCAGCAACGGAACGAGCCCGAGCAGCACCAGACCGCCGCTCACCGCCCATGCTCTGGCTTCCTTCGTCATGTGTCGATCGTGACGGGGGCGGGGGCCGCGTTCATCGGCCCAGGGGTCTCTCCGCGGTGGCCGATGGGACAGGCGAGAGGCCGTACTTTCGGCGGTTCCGTCCCCGGCAAGGGCGCGCTCACACTGAGGCGGCAGACGCCGAGGACGAGGAGATCGCCATGAAAGCGTACGTTCTGCGCTCGTACGGTCCGCCCGACGCCCTGGAGCTCACCGAGGTCCCCAAGCCCGTGCCGGGGCCGGGCGAGGTGCTGGTCCGGGTGCGGGCCACCTCCGTGCAGCCCTACGACTGGCACTTCATGCGCGGCGAGCCGTACGTGGCCCGCGTGATGCCCGGCGGCCCCGGCCTGCTCCGCCCGCCGATCCCCATCCTGGGGGCGGACGTGGCCGGCGAGGTCGAGGCGGTCGGCGCGGGCGTGACCGGGTTCGTGCCCGGTGACGCGGTGTACGGGATGCCGAAGGGCGGCGGCTTCGCCGAGTACGTCAGCGTCCCGGAGGGCCTGCTGGCGCCGAAGCCGGCGAACCTGTCGTTCGAGGAGGCGGCGGCGGTCCCGCTGGCCGCCGGCACCGCCCTGATCGCCGTGCGCGACTCCGGCCGGGTGCGCCCCGGGCAGAGGGTGCTGGTCAACGGGGCTTCGGGCGGCGTGGGAACGTTCGCCGTGCAGATCGCCAAGGCGTACGGCGCGCACGTCACCGGCGTCTGCGGCCCGCGCAACACGGGCCTGGTCCGCTCGCTCGGCGCGGACGAGGTCGTCGACCGCACCAAGGAGGACTTCACCAGGACCGAGGCCCGCTACGACGTCCTGCTGTACGTCGCGGGCGAGCGTTCGTTCCGGGAGTGCCGCCGGGTGCTGCGGCGCAAGGGGACGTACGTGTTCGTCGGCGGCGCGGCCGGGCGGTGGCTGCAGCCGGCCGGGCGCATGTTCGCCGCCCTGGCGGCGTCGCTGTTCACCTCGCAGCGGGCGGTGGGCGCCGACGTGATCGGATTTCCGGACACCCGGCGCAACCTGCTGGAGCTGACGGAGCTCATCGAGGACGGCCGCGTCACGCCGGTCATCGACCGCCGTCATCCCTTCGCCGAGCTCCGGGCCGCCGTACGCTACCAGGAGGAGGGCCGCGCCGCGGGCAAGGTCGTCGTGACCCTCTGAAACGGGGAGAGTCCATTTCGATTTGCGTCGCTTAGGGTGGCTTTCATGGACGCAGGTAAGGCGATCTTCGAAACCGTCGACAAGCTTCGCCAGCGGCGTACGGGCCCGCTGGTGCTGGAGCTCGACCTCACCGAGGGCCTCACCGAGGGCCCGCCGACGGACCCGCTCGCCGCGGTGCTGTCCATGCGCAAACCCCGCCTGGCCGACGTGCTGTCGGGCCTGCGGCGAGCCAGGCATGACCCCCGCGTCAAGGCGCTCATCGTCAGGCTCGGCGGGAACCCGCTGGGTCTGGCCACGGTCCACGAGCTGCGCCAGGCGGTGATCCGCTTCCGGACGTCCGGCAAGCTGACCGTGGCGTTCGCCGAGACCTTCGGCGAGTTCGGCGGCGGCACCGTCCCCTACTACCTCGCCACCGCCTTCGAGCGGGTCTGCCTGCAGCCGAGCGGCGACGTCGGGCTGACCGGGCTGGCCATGGAGCAGCACTTCCTCAAGGGCGCGCTCACCAAGCTCGGCGTCGGGTACGAGGTCGGGCAGCGGCACGAGTACAAGACGGCCGCCAACATGTTCACCCAGGACCGCATGACCGAGCCCCACCGCGAGTCGATGAGCCGCATCCTCGAATCGGTGACCGAGACCTTCGTCGCCGGCATCGCCGACGGCCGCCGGCTCGACCCGGGCAAGGTGCGCGAGCTGATCGACCGCGGGCCGTTCAGCTCCGCCGAGGCGCGCGAGGCCGGGCTGGTCGACGAGCTGGCCTACCGCGACGAGGTCTACGACGAGGTCAAGCGCGCCGCGGGCCCGGAGGCCCACCTGCTGTACGTCGCCCGCTACGCCAAGGCGGCGGCCGTACGGAAGTTGTCGCATCCGATGGCTGACTCGATCGCGCTCGTGCACGGCACGGGCGTGATCAGGACCGGCCGCAGCGGGCGCAGCCCGCTCGGAGGCAGCGGGGCGATGGGCTCCGACACGATCAGCGCCGCGCTGCGGGCGGCGCGGCGCGACGACCACGTCAAGGCCGTGGTGTTCCGGGTCGACAGCCCCGGCGGCTCGTACGTGGCCAGCGACACGGTGTGGCGCGAGGTCACGCTGACGCGCAAGGTCAAGCCGGTGATCGTGTCGATGGGCGACGTGGCGGCCTCGGGCGGCTATTTCGTCTCGATGGGCGCCGACGTGATCGTGGCCCAGCCGGGCACGCTGACCGGCTCGATCGGCGTGTACGGCGGCAAGCCCGTCCTTTCCGAAATGCTCGAAAAGATCGGGATAAATTCGGAAATGGTGTCAGAGGGGGCCAATGCCGGGATGTTTTCGCCCTCCCGCGGTTTCTCTCCCGAGCAGTGGGCCCGCGTGAACGCCTGGCTCGACCGCATCTACGACGACTTCGTGGGCAAGGTCGCCCAGAGCCGCGACCTCACCCGCGAACGCGCCCACGAGCTGGCCCGCGGCCGGGTGTGGACCGGCGCCGACGCCCACGCCGGCGGCCTCGTGGACGAGCTGGGCGGGCTGGAGGACGCGCTGGCCCTGGCTCGCAAGCGGGCCCGGCTCTCCGACGACGCACCCGTACGCGTCTATCCGCGGATGAACCCGCTGGAACGGCTGCGCGGCCCCGATTCCAGCGAGGACAAGTCGGCCGCACTGGCCCGCCTCCGCCTGGACGCCTGGGGCCCCTTCGCCCGCCTCTCCGCCGAGCTGGGCCTGCCCGCCGTCGGTCCCTTGATCCTCCCCGCCTGGTACGTCATCCGCTGACTCGGTGACCACGGCGTCCAGGGCAACGGGCACATGCTGATGTGCGAGAACAACAGCAGTGAGATCGCGGACGACATCGCCGCCTGGCTGTCGAGCGCTCAGATGCGGTAACGGCCTTTGAGACGGATCAGGGGGTGGCGGGCGGAGTCGACGTAGCCGACGGACAGGACGGTGGCGAGGTAGAGGGTGTGGTCGCCGGCGGGGATGACCTTGGTGGTCTCGGCCTCCAGCGCGGCGACGCCGCCTTCGATCACCAACGCCTGCGAGTGTTCGCCGCGGTGATGCGGAGTGCCCGCCACCAGGAGGCGGGCGCTGGGGCGGCCCGGGGTGGCGAAGCGGCTGGCGATGGCGGCCTGCTCCGACGACAGCAGCGACGCCGCCCAGCGGTCCTGCCGCAGGAACACCTCGTTCAGGTAGCCGGCGCTGGCCAGGCTCACCAGCACCAGCGGGGGCTCCAGCGAGACGGACATCAGCGCCGACACCGTGGCGCCGAGGTCGTCGCGCCCGTCGCGGGCGGTCACCACCGCGACGCCCGCGGCCAGCTGCGCCATCGCCTCGGTGAACAGCTCACTCACCGCGAAAGCCCCCTGGAACAGTCGGTCAACGGCTGACGCACCGCGAGAGCCTCCCGCCGAGGTGGGAGGCTCTCGCGAAGGCCGGCGTCAGGCCAGCCCGTTGGTGGTCAGCCATTCCTTGGCCACGGTAGCGGGCTCGTCCTTGTTGACGGAGATCTTCTGCATCATGTCGAGCAGCGACTCCGTGGTCAGCTTCGCCGAGATCCCGTTCAGGGTCGTTCTGATGGTGTCGGTGGCGGAAGCCTTGTGCAGCAGCGGGGTGACGTTCTGGGCGGGGAAGATGTTCTTCGGGTCCTCCAGCGGCACGAGGTCGTTGGCGGTCATCTTGGGGTCGGTGGTGAAGACGTTGCCGACCTGGATCGAGCCGTCCTTCAGCGCGTCGGCCGTGGTCGGGCCGGTCGGCTTCCACTCCTTGAACTCGACCCCGTAGACCTCCTTGAGCCGTGCCTCCCAGCGGTTCTTGAACTCGGGGGGACCGCCGACGACCATGTCCTTCGAGACCTTGGCCAGGTCTTCCATCGAGGTCAGCGATTGCTCGGTCTGGGTCTGCCGGGAGACGGACAGGCTGTCCTTGTCCTCCGCGGGCGCGGATTCGAGGAGCTCCAGCTCAGCGGGCAGCTTCTGCTTCAGCTCGGCGTCCACCTCGTCGGTGGTCGCGGCGGTGCTCTTGGGGTCGAGGAACGCGAGCAGGTTGCCGTTGTACTCCGGCACGATGGTCAGGCCGCCGCTCTTGACCTGGTCGAGGACGACCTCGCGGCTGCCGATGCGCGGCTTCTCCTCGACCTGCACGCCCTTGGCCTCAAGGGCCTGGGCGTAGATCGAGGCGAGCAGCACGCTCTCGTCGAAGTCGAAGGAGCCGATGACGGCCGTCCCGCCGCCGGAGGCGGAGCCGCTGGGAGCCGCGCTCGTGGTGTCGAGCGGGTTGCCTCCCGTGCCGCCGCCACCGCCGCAGGCGGCCAGCGCGAGCATCGCCGAGAGGAGGATTCCCGCGATGCCGTACGTGCGTCTCATTGAATTTCCCTTCTAAACGGGAGGTAATAGGGGAGATTATCGGATGGTCAGCCGCCGGCTCACCCCCGGAGACACCGTCAGCCTCTGGACGAGGGCGAACACCACCTGGACGAAGAGCGCGAACAACACGATCAGTACAGAACCACCGACGACGCTGGCGTAATCCTTGGTGGCGAAACCGTCGATGACATACCGGCCGAGACCCCCCAGGCCGGTGTAGGCGGCGACCGTGGTCGTGGCCACCACCTGGATGGCCGACAGGCGGCACCCCAGCAGGATCAGCGGCAGCGCCACCGGCACCAGCACCCGCCCGAGCACCTGCCCGCCGCGCAACCCCATCCCGTACGCGGCGTCGCGCAGCTCGGGGTCGACGCCCTTGATGCCCTCGTAGGTGTTGACCAGGATCGGCGGCACGGCCAGCAGCACCAGCGGGATGATCACCGGCCAGATCGAGGACGCGCCCAGCAGCAGCACGAACATCACCAGCAGCCCCAGCGTAGGCAGCGCCCTGGCCAGGTTCGCCGCCACCACGACGAGCACCCCGCCCCGGCCGGTGTGCCCGATCGCGAGGCCCAGCGGCACGGCGACCAGCACGGCCAGCGCCAGTGCGAGCGCTGAGAACTCCAGGTGCTCCAGCAGGCGCGCGGGGATGCCGTCGGAGCCCGTCCAGTTGGCGCCGTCGCCGAAGAACTCCCCCAGCCAGCCCAGGAACGCGGTCAGCCAGCTCATGACGCCGCCTCCTTGCGGGCCCGCACCCACGGGGTGAGCAGGCGCTGAGCCAGGACCAGCAGGCCGTCGGCGACCAGGGCCAGCGCCACGATGAGCACGATGCCGACGATCACCGGGGGCATGAACGGGTTCTGGTAGGCCCGGGTGAACAGCCCGCCGAGCCCGCCCTGGCCGATCAGCGCGCCCACGCTGACCAGGCTGATGCTGGAGACCGCGACCACCCGCAGCCCGGCCAGCACGACCGGCGCCGCGATGGGCAGCTCGACCTGCAGCAGCCGGCGCAGCGGGGTGAAGCCCACCGCGACGGCGGACTGGCGCACGTGGTCGGGCACCGAGTCGAGACCGTCCACGACGGCCGGGATCAGCACGGCCACGCCGTAGAAGGCCAGCGGGACGATCACCGTGGTCTGCGACAACCCGGTCACCGAGATCATCAGCATGAAGACGGGCAGCGACGGGAGGGCGTACACGATGTTCATCAGGCCCGAGGTGGGCTGGTAGAGCCAGCGCCAGCGGGCGCAGGCCAGGCCCAGCGGGAGCGCCACGACGAGCGCGAGCACCACCGGCACGAACGACATCGTCACGTGGTCGGTGAGCAGGGTCCTGATGCTGTCGGCGCGGCCGGTGTCCCAGTTGCGGCCGAACCACTCCCACAGGGAAGGGGGGCCGTCACCCATGGACAGCCTCCGACAACGCCCGGTCGAGCGCGTCCCTGGTGGCCACGCCGACGACCTTGCCCTGCTCGTCCACGGCCACGGAGCAGCCGGACGGCGACAGCAGTGCCGCGTCGAGCGCCGCGCGCATCGAGTCGCGCCCGCGCACGAAGGTGCCGTACGGCTCCAGCTCGCCCGGCCGCACCGCCGACCGCCAGCCGACCGGGCGGCCGTCGCCGTCCACGACCAGCAGCCACGGCTCCGGCGAGCCGCCATCGGACCCCTCGGGGACGGTCAGGTCCGTACGCAGCCGCAGGCCCTCGGTCGAGACGAACTGCAGCCGCCGGATCCCCCGGTCATGGCCGAGGAACTCACGGACGAAGTCGTCGGCCGGCTCGGCGAGCAGTGTCTTGGGGTCGGCAAGCTGGGCCAGCCTGCCGCCCACCCGCAACACCGCCACCCGGTCGCCCAGCTTGATGGCCTCGTCGATGTCGTGGGTGACGAACACGATGGTCTTGTTCAGCTCGCTCTGCAGCCGCAGCAGCTCGTCCTGCAGGCTCGTCCGCACGATCGGGTCGACCGCGCTGAACGGCTCGTCCATGAGCAGCACGGGCGGGTCGGCGGCGAGGGCCCTGGCCACGCCCACGCGCTGCTGCTGCCCGCCGGACAGCTGGAACGGGTAGCGCCCGGCGAGCGCCGGGTCGAGCCCGACGCGCTCCAGCAGCTCCATGGCCCTGGCCCGGGCCTTCTTGCGGTCCCAGCCGAGCAGGTAGGGGACGGTGGCGATGTTGTCGACGATCTTGCGGTGCGGGAAGAGGCCGGCCTGCTGGATGACGTAGCCGATGCCGCGCCGCAGCGTCGGCGGGTCGATGCCCTGCACCGGCACCCCGTCGAGCAGGATGCGGCCCTCCGACGCGTCGATCATGCGGTTGATCATGCGGAGAGACGTCGTCTTCCCGCAGCCGGACGGCCCCACGAGAACGGTGATCTCGCCGGTGGGCGCCTCGAAACTGAGGTCGTCCACGGCGACAGATCCGCCTGGGTAGCGTTTGGTGACAGCGTCGAATGTGATCACGGCGCGAACTCTCGCTATCGGTCTCTCCATGGCGGGGGCCGCGGCCCCCTCGCCACGACCGCCGCATGATCTCTCGGACCACAGACTACGGCGCTCCGTACTCAGGTGTCGTGCCGGGATTTCCTTAAACGCTTCACTTATTCAGCGCAAATCCGCATCTGGTAGTGCGCCGGACCGCTAAGTGTTGGCATGATTACCCCCACACTCTCCCGACGCTTCTGTTCCACCGGCTCCCTCCCCTCAGCGTCCGCACCCAGCAAGAGGATTCGGCCCCGTGACTCAGCCGATCACCGATCAGCGCCCGCGCGCAGAACTGATCGCAGAGCTCTACGACCTGCACGCCGCCGGGATGTTCGCCTACTGCGCCGACCAGCTGGGCGACCTCGGCTCGGCGTCCGACGTCCTTGCGGCGGTGTTCTCGCGCGTCCCGGCCGTCGCGCCGCCCCGTGCCGCCCTCTACGCGTTCGCCCGCCGCGAGATCCACCGGCGCGACGTCCTCTACTCACCGCCCGCCGTCGATCCGCTCACCGACCCGGCCACGGCGCTCGTCGAACGCGCCCTGCGTGAGCTGCGCCCGCACCAGCGCGAGGTGCTGGTGCTGTGCGCGGTGTGCGAGCTCAGCACGGAGGAGCTGGCCTGGGTGCTGGGCGTCGCCTCCGACACCGCCGAGGAGCTGGTGATGTCGGCGGGGCAGCGGTTCCGGCAGTCGCTGGGCGCGGCGCTGGCCTCGACGGGGCCGCGGCTGCCCAAGCCCGTCGCCGACGTCTTCGGCGCGCTGGCGGTCGCCCCGCTGCCCGACGTGCTGGGCCGGCTGCCGTGGCCGCAGCCGCCGGGCGCGCTGCGCATCCACTTCGCGGGCTCCCGTACGGCCGCTCCGGGGCCGCTGTTCGTCAAGCCGCGCTGGCCGAGCCCGCCGGTCTGGCCGCAACCGCCGGCCAAGTCCGACCCCGCGACCAGCACGGTGATCTTCCCGGCTGAGCTGATGACGCCGCCGTCCGGGGACCGGACCGCCACGCACGAGGCCACCACGGCACCGATGCCGAAATATCGGGATTCGGCGGGCGGCGATCTCCTGGAGTCCCCGGTCCCCTTGCGTGACCCTCTCGGGTCCACCCGCGCGTTCCGGCTCCCCCACGCCGTGCCCGCGAAACCGAAGCCGTCCACCCCGGAGGGGCCGTTCTTCCTGGCGGCGCCGCCGTCCACGGGGGTGGAGCCGTTCGCGACGGGTGACGTGATCCTGCCGAAGGGCGCGCCCGATCCGTACATGACCGGGGACGTGCTCGTGCACCAGGGGCCCGCCAGGAGCGCGCGCCGCCGGCCGCCACCGCCGCCGGAGCCGCAGCCCACGCCGGTGGAGTTCCTGCGGCTGTCCCCACCCGAATCGGAC
>NZ_SMKQ01000223.1 GCF_004348995.1 Nonomuraea terrae | reverse complement strand
TCGCCGGCTGCACACCGCCTGCGGCGACATCCCACCCGCAGAGTACGAAGCGATCCACTACCGTCACCAACAAGCCGCAGCGACCGCGGCAGAAACCAAGTAGCCGAGTCTCCACGAAACCCGGCGCGGTTCAGTGCGGCGTACTGGTTCGTGTTGGGCTCCGGCTCGTTCGACGGCTTCCGCGGGAAGCGGGGGCGCTGTGGATGTCAGTGGTGTCCGCTTGGATGTCGGCATGACTGCTCATGAAGCAGCCCGGCTGTTGCCTGACATCCCGGTGCTGCGCGACCTGTGCCGGTCCATGGCCGTGCTCGACGCCATCCTGAGCCCCGAGTGGTCAAGCCGCTTTCACTCCTACGACACGAGCTGGGGGCCGGGGGAGATGGCCTCGATGCGCAACGGCTCGGGGGATGAGTACGCCATCGTCTTCTCCGTGGCGGGCGCGTACATTCGCGGCTTCGCCCATGAATCTGTGATGAGCCCGTACGGTCATGACAGGCCGTGGACAGGGGTGGTCGACTCCGTTCCCGAGGTCTTCCGTCCTTGCGTGGAGGAGCCCGCGTTCTGCGACGATGGCGGCATGCCCATCGTGACCGCCTGTTTGTGGCGTCAGAGCGGTGACGATCGCTGGAGCGTGGGGGAGATCGACTATCCCGATGGCGTGAGCGATCCCGACGGAGCGGCGTACTTGTTCGAGCGGCTCGTCGACCCGAGGCCGGAGGCGTTCCAGCGGTACGCCGAGGACTACTTCGACGTCGCGGTGGGCCTCGACGCGGTGCGGCACGTCCACGCGCTTCGCCCGCTGACGCAGGCGGTGGTCACCGCGCTCAACCCCCACCTTCTTCTGGCGGATCTCGCCGAAGATCTCGCAACAGCGCGGTACCCATCTGTCGCCGGTTGAGTTTCCGTGACAGAACAAACCATGGGAATCGTCACAAACACCCGCTTTAGGGCGACTCGTTGAGCTTTATGCTCAAAAATGCGTCCCGAGCCACTGGGAGACTTACGATTCTTCGTGTGCCCAGCCGTTCCCGATCAAGACGACGATTTGTCCGTAATGGCTTGCTTCTTCTTTTAGTAGCAGGGTTCGTGGCATTGGCGGTGTGGATGGCCAATTCCGACCCTTCGGCAAACGACGCACGCGCCAGCGTGATCAGCATGTTCGTGGGTCTCGCGGCCCTGACGATCACACTGGCGGGCACTCTGCGCGTAGAGCCTTCAGAGCCGCTGAAACCGAACGCACTGGCAGACGACCTGGCCGCCACCGTCCAGGCCCAGTGGCTGGAGGAGACCAAGGCTCGCAAACTCCGCGACCCGGGCGTGCTGCCCCTGTCCTGGGCCGCCACCGAACGCGACGTCAGCGACGATTTCGAGCTCATCACGGGGCAGCAGGTCGGACGGGTGGTCAAGCTTCGCCTGGAAGGCCGGCTGGAAGGAGAGTTCGACACGGTGACCCGCCGGCTGGCCACCGACTATCGGGCGATCCACAGCGGACGGCTGCTCGTCCTGGGAGAGCCGGGTTCGGGCAAGACCGTGTTGGCGGTGCTGCTGACCCTCGGCCTGCTGGACAGCGAAGTCCGTGCCGACGGCGGCCCGGTGCCTGTGCTGCTGACCGCCTCCTCCTGGGATCCAGTGGCCGACTCGATGGACGCATGGATCGTGCACAGCCTGGCCACCTCCTACTACAACGGCCGCAGGGAGATCCCCCAACTCCTGTACGACCGCGGGCTGCTCCTGCCGATCCTCGACGGGCTGGACGAGATTCCCGAGTCGGCCCGCCGGAGCGCCGTACGGTCGATCAACCAGGCGATCGGGCAGGACCGCGCGGTGGTCGTCACGTGCCGGTCGGCCGAGTACCAGGACGTGATCGACGGCGGTGGACAGCCTCTTCGCCGGGCTCCGGTCATCGAGGTGGCCGCGGTGACGAGCACGGAGATCATCGCCTATCTGGAGGCGGTGGACTGGCCGGACGGCACGGACTGGCGCCCGGTGTACGACCATCTGCGCGCCGAGCCGGACACCCCGTTGGCCATGGCGCTGTCCACCCCGCTCATGGTGTCGATGGCGCGCCGCGTCTACCAGCGCCTCGGCGGCTCGCCGGCCGAACTGCTGGATCCCGTACGCTTCGACTCCCGGCACGCGGTCGAGGACTACCTGCTCGATCGGGTGATCGACGCGGCCTACGCCCCGGACAAGCTGCCTTCGGGCCAGATCGTTCCGGGATCCGTCAGCAAGTGGCCGGCGGCCAAGGCGCGCGGTTGGCTGACGTTCCTGGCCAAATATCTCCACCAGCATCGGGAGCGCGACCTGGCCTGGTGGCTGCTGAGCCGGCGACTGCTGTCGCCGTGGGCCGCTCCGCTGATCGGGCTCGCCATCGGGGCGATCTTGATGGTCGCGGCGTTCCTGTGGACGTTCTTTTTGGGGCCCCAGGACTTCGTCGAAGTCGCCGGTGTTCCGGGCACACCTGAAATCGGCACGCGTGACGTGCGCACCGACTTTTTCGACGCGCTCGCCGTCGGTACCGGAACAGGGGCCGGTTTCGCGATTCTGGCCATGATGACGTGGTCCGCCGGCGCCGACCGCGCTCCAGGCCGCTTGTCGCTGAGAGTGCGCGGATCGATGGACCGGCTGCTTCGCGGGTTCACCACCGGCCTCGCCGTGACCGCGATGCTCGTCTTGCCCGTGCTGGGCGCAGTGGCCATATCCACCAGTTCGGAGGGCTGGGCCCTCACGGATTTACAGGACTATTGGGCGCTGGCCCTGATGGGCGGGGCCCTCGCGGTGACGGTCGGCCTCGCGATGGCGGTCCACAACTGGCTCGACGCTCCGCCGAGACGCTCGGCTCAAGCCAGTCCGCTCCGCTTCATCCGTCAGGATCGCCGTTCGTCCCTCGTGGGGGCGCTGGCCGCGGGGACGGTACTGGGCATAGGGATGCTCCCCGCTCTGATCGCCGGCAAGGTGGTCGCGGCCATGACCCAGACAGCCGTCACCCGATGGCCTCGCGACGGGTGGTTCCAGGGAGTCGGGGGCCTGGGCGACACCATCGCGGTGCACAGCGCGATGCTTTTCGGCGATGAAAGCCTCCCTGTTCTGCTCGGGTGGGTCGTGCTTCTGCCCGGGACGGTCTTCGCCCTCCTGATTCTGCTGACACGCGCCTGGCCGAGGTTCTTGCTGGCACGGCACATGCTGGCGGGGCGCGGACTCCTGCCTTGGCGTCTCATGGCGTTCCTCTCGGATGCGCGGGAGCAAGAGCTGCTCCGTGAGTCAGGAGGGACGTATCAATTCCGGCACATCCGCCTGCAGGAATGGCTGGCCACGCAGCAGCCCGAGTCGCCCAGCACGCCGAAAGGGAACGTGTTCCACGCGGTGAAACACCGCGGTGTCGTCCTGACCGCGATCGTGGCCGTCCTCATCGCCGTCGTCGCCAGATCCACTATCGGCAGCCTCCCGGACGATCGGTCGCAAGCCACATTGATGGGCCACGTCGGAGAGGTGAACGCGGTCGCGGTGGGAGAGCTGGACGGGAAGACCGTCGCCGTCACCGGAGGTGACGACGGGACGCGGGTGTGGGACCTGACCACAGGTGAGCCGGCGCGCCGACCGCTGATCGGCCACAAGGACATGGTGTACAGGGTGGCGTTGGGAGAGTTGAGCGGGAAAATCGTCGCGGTCACCGAAATCGACGATGGGGCGCGGGTGTGGGATCTGGCCACGGGGAAGCCGTTGGGCAGACCGCTGATCAACCACGATGGCCTGGTATGGGCGGTGGCGGTGGGAAAGGACGGGAGGACCGTCGCCGTCACCGACAACGGCTACGGAACGGTGTGGGATCTGGCCACGGGGGAACTGGTGCGTCAACCGCTGACCGGCCACACCAGTGCGGTGTACCTCGGGGCGGTGGGAGAGCTGGACGGGAGGACCGTTGCCGTCACCAGCGGCCCCGACGGGGTGGTGTGGGTGCGGGATCTGGCCACGGGCGAGCCGGTGCGCCAACCGTTGACCGGGGGGCGCACCGACGCGGTAAATGGGGTGGCGGTGAACGCGGTGGCGATGGGAGAACTGAGCGGGAGGACCGTCGCCGTCAGCGGCCGCTCCGACGGGATGGTGTGGGTGTGGGATCTGGCCAAGGGTGAGCCGGTGGGCAAGCCGCTGGAGGGCCACCTCGGCGCGGTGAACGCGGTGGCGATGGGAGAACTGAACGGGAAGACCGTCGCCCTCACTGGCGGCGACGACGGGACGGTGCGGGTGTGGGATCTGGCCACTGGTGAGCCGGTGGGCAAGCCGCTGGAGGGCCACCTCGGCGCGGTGAACGCGGTGGCGATGGGGAAGCTGAACGGCAAGGCCATCGCCGTCACCGGAGGCGACGACGGGACGGTGCGCGTCTGGGACCTGAGCGCCCTGTAGTCCGAGCCCCGGGGAGCCCCAAGGTGCGTCGTACGCGCCCGGAGAAATGATCAGCGTCTCCGGGCGTATCCGTATTTTACGCTTTCCGGAATCGATCGGCCGCCCCGGCGAGCCGCCTGTCGTACGGCGACCAGCGCCGGAGATCGCCGGAGCGCTGGCCGGCGACCCGACGGTGCTCGGCCAGGGGCTAGGCTGCGGCAGCTGATCATGCGGGGAAGGAGCGAGCCGGATGACCCTCGACTGGGCCGCCCTGAAGCACGCGTACGGCTCCGCGGGAGACATACCGCAGGCGTTACGGGACGCCGTCGGCGAGGACCCGGAGCGGGCCGCGGAGGCCATCGAGCACCTGTTCAGCAGCATTTACCACCAGGGCACGCTGTACCCGGCGACGCCGCACGCGGTGCCCTACCTGGCCGGGTTCGCCGCCGACCCCGGCACGCCCAGGCGGGCGGCGTTCGTGGGGCTGCTCGGGGCGATCGCCTCGACCGGGGACGCCGGCCCCGAGGTGCTCGCTGACGTGGAGGCGGCCCTGGCCCACGAGGCCGGCCGGCTGCTGCCGCTGCTGGACGACGCGGATGCCGAGCTCCGTCATCTCGCCACCCACCTACTGGGCAATCTGCCGCGGGAGTGCGCGGCCGAGGTCGTGCCGGCGCTGCGGGCGCGGCGGCGGCGTGAGCGGTCGCCGCGCGTGGTGGCGGGCCTGCTGGCCGCCGCCGGCCGTCTCGACCCGTCGGGCAGCGCCGGCTGGCTGGCCGAGGAGCTGGCGCCGGGCAAGCCGGCCGCTGCCCGGGCCGGCGCGCTGTGGGCGATCGTGCACGCCGGGCTGCCGTGGCCGGACGCAGCCTCGGAGGTGGTCCTCGACTGCTGGCTGGACGGCTCCCCGCTGACGAACTGGATCTGGTCGGACGACCCGTTCGGCGAGGTCGTCGCGCGCAGCGACAGCGCCGCGTTCGCCGAGCTCTGCCGCACGCTGCTGGAGCGGGGAACGCCAGAAGCCGCGGAGAAGGCGGTCGACGCGGCATACGAGCGGTGCACGCGGTCGCGTTCCGCCCGCGCGGAGTGCGCGCCGCTGCTCGCCGCTGGTGTCCACCACCCTGACCTCGGCGTACGTGTCGCCGCCGCCCGGGCCATCTGTGACGTGCCCTGGGCGGCTCCGGCGGCGGCCGACGCTCTGGCGGCCTACGTCGCCGACCCGCCGCCCGCCGCCGTCGAGGACGCGAACTCGTCCGAGGGCCGGCTGTTCGCGGCGGCGTTGGAGATTTTGGTCGTGCTCGACGACCCGCGCTGGCGTGAGCCGTTCATGGCCGCGCTCGTCTCGGGCGGGATCGTCCCCCACCTCGTGGGGCTGCTCGTCGACAGCGACGTGGCCGTCGACCCCGCGTTGCTCGCGGTGGTGCGGCGACGGCTCGCGGCGTCGCCTCTCGAGTGGCAGGAGCAGGGCGGCGGGTACGACGAACTGCTCGCCAGGAACCGATGGAGCAACGAGCTGAGCGCCCTGACCCGGCTGCTGCGCCACTGGGGTCCAGACGCTGCCGACGCGGTGCCGGAACTGATCCGTCTCGTCCCGTACGAGGGCTGGTGGGCCGTTTCGGCGATCGCCGCGATCGGCCCGGCGGCCTTGGCGGCGGTGCCCGCGCTTACCCGGGCCCGCGATGATGCGGAGGTGTCCTGGCGGCATCGCCTTGAATGCGCTCAGGCCCTCGTCGCTGTCACCGGGGACGTCGCCCGGTTAGCCTTCTGCGTCGCCGAGGCCTCCGGCGGCGAACCCGTGCTCGCGGCGCGGGCGGCGCTGCGGCACGGGCTGCCGCTGGACGATCTGCTTCCCGCGCTGCGCGATCTCGCCACGGTCGACCGAGGAGACGACGCGTCCGATGTCCAGGCCAGGATCGATGCCGGCCGCCTGCTGCTGGAGGCCGGCGACGCCCATGCGCCGCTCCTTGCCGCCGCGGGTGCGCTCGACAGCGGCAGGCGTGTGGCGCAGGCAGCCGAACTCGCCGGTCTGATCGGGCCGCACGCCGCCGACCTCGTACCGCGGCTGCGGCAGCTGCTCGACGACCGTCATGACCACGCCGACGTGGCGCTGGCGATCCGGCGCGTGACCGGCGAGGGCGCGCCGCTCGTCGACGCCGTACGGCGCCGGGTCCCGCGGATGGGAGCCGGGAACTGGTTGGTGGAGGCGCTGTGCGAGCTCGGCCCTGACGCCGCTCCGCTCCTGCCGGAGCTGCGGGAACTGGCGTACGGCGACGCCGCGATAGGCGGGATCGGCACCTACGGCCACCAGGTTCGGCAGGACGAGGAGGAACGCCGCCAACTCGTCACCGTCCTGGCAGAGCTGACGGCGGTCCCAAGATCGTGGAAGAGATGACCTGGCTCCCGCGGCGAACGGCGTAGGGTCCCGCCATGGCACACGAGAGCTTCCGCGGTGCGTTGCACCATGTCGAGATCTGGGTTCCCGACCTGCCCCGCGCCGTCGGTAGTTGGGAGTGGTTGCTGGGGGCACTCGGTTACACGCTCTACCAGGAGTGGAGCGACGGGCGCAGCTGGCGGCTGGGGGAGACGTACATCGTGTTGGAGCAGTCGCCGGCGCTCAGCGCCGACCGGCACGAGCGCCGCCGCCCGGGTCTGAACCACCTGGCGTTCCACGCGGGCCCCCGCGAAGAGGTGGACGCCCTGGTCAAGGAGGCTTCCGCGTACGGCTGGACGCTGCTCTTCCCCGACCGCCACCCGTACGCGGGCGGCGACCAGCACTACGCCGCCTACCTGGAGGACGGGGACGGATTCGAGGTCGAGCTCGTGGCCAGGAAGCTCTGAGTCAGGCAGGAAGCCGCCTCCAAGACCACGACGACGGCGTGCGTGAGCGACATGAAACAGGGACGCCTGTCCCACGTGGAGACGTGTGGAAAGGAATCTTGAGCCGCGTTTCTTCTCCCACACCCAAAATGGTGAACGGGTGGTTGCCGAACCACTGTTGGGTGAGGATTCGGTGGACGCCATCGTCGAGATCCAGCCAGGGGAGGGACGGCATGCGCGCCCGACATGTGCTCGCCGCTGCATTCGTACTCGCCGTGATGTCATGCTCTGCCGGCCCCACTTTGGACCAGGCGGTGGCCGAACTCCAGAAAGACACCCGCACTCTGGAATCCGATCGGCTGCTTGCGAAGCCGGCTTCGCAACTGCGCATTCTCGAACGGCCGGACAAAGACATTCCGTGCGGTGAAGGGCGGTTCAAGAGGGTCTTGGCGGCGACGGCCGATGCGGAGCCTTCTTCCGGGAGCGTCGACAGCCGCCTGGACCTGGCCCAGCGCGTCATGGAGACCACGCTGGCCCAGCCGGACCTCGGCTTCGGGTATGACGTGCAATCCGACCCCCAGCAAGTGGACACCCCGACCGGGCGGGTCATCAGGGCCACGAAGGAGGAAGCCGGTCTGGCCATGACCGTGGAAGTGCGTCCGGAATCTCCGACGTGGCGGCTGCGCGCGGAGACGACCTGCCTGCCACGGTGAGCGGATGATGCGTCAGTCCCAGTCCTCGATCACATTGCGGGCCTGCTCGCTGGTGGCAAGACGGGAAGACATTTCCGCCTTCTGATCGAGGGCGCTGCTCTGGTCCATCCAGCGCTCGTAGACGGTGAGTTTCTCGCGAAGGGTCTCGGCACTGTCGCCGCCCCCTGCCTCTTTGCCGGCCTGCTTGACGATCGCGTCGTACGTCATGATCTTGCCGGTCGTGTCGAGGAGTTCTTTGGGGACCGGCACCGAGGGGAAGCCGGCTTCCTGCAGGAGTCGGGCCATCTCGTATCTCTGATGTCGGGACAGGTCGATGCGTTCGCCGTTGAGCTCCTCGACCCGGGTCTTGAAGCTGTCGGCCCAGCCGTCGAGCACGGTGCTGACGCCGTAGGCCTTGGTGATGTCCCACGCTGCCCGCTGCGCGAGTTCCGCCGCTTCGGCGACGGGAAGCTTGTCCACGACCAAGCCTGCGGTGTTCTTCATGTACGTCCGAATGAGCGCGTCCGTCGCGTCGAGTTGGCCCCGGACCTCCGAAGCCGCCTTGAACTCGATGCCGGCGAAATCGCCGAAGACCTGTGCGGCGTCCTCGAAATGCTGGGTGCCGTGCCGGGCGTCGAGCCGGGCCGCGTCTACCAGGGTGTCGTGGAAGAAACCGGCCATGGCGGCGTCGAAGTCATCGGTGAGCCGTTCGTTGCCGGTGAAGGTCCGCAGGAAGTGGTACGTGTCCCCAGGGCTCAGGTAGAAAGCCGGTGTCATGCCCGGTATGTCGGACCAAGCGGACGGGCGACTCATGCTCGACTCGCGATAGATGGCTTTGTCGAGTCTGGTGCCCGAGACGAGTTCGTGCGTGTACGACTTCGCGATCAGCGCCATGGACCCCTGGGCAGTCAGAGGCGCCTTCTCACCGAATCCGCCGACCGCGACGATGGCGTCATACGCGAACGCGGCCGCCTCAGCGGAATGGCCGCCCGGCCGCTCCGCCGTGGCCTCGGCGCCTGACGCCAGTGCCCGGCCGAAGGCGCCGGCGACCTCGTCCCCGGTGCCGAAGTTCGCGGCGTACGTGACGAAGAGCTTCATCTTGTCCTGGCGGGTGGCCGAGGATTGAGCGCCACCCATGTGGTCGAAGGCGTGGCGCGCCGCGGACCCGTCGCCGTCGAGCACGTCCATCGCCACCGCCACCAGGTCCGACGAACGGCCGAAGGTGATGGCCGTGGACATGGAGGCGGCCCGGAAATCCTGATTCGGATCGCGGACGAAGTCGTCGAGGACCAGTGCGCGTGCGGCCTGACTGCGGAGGTCGGATGGCGCGTCGGCTCCTGCGAGGAGAACGAGACGGTTCCAGGCGACGTCGCGAGCGGCAGGCTGCACCAGGTCCTTCCTGACCTGCTCGAAGGCCGGAACCCCGCTGGGTGCGCGCAGGGCCGCGCCCAGCGCCTTGCTGAAAGCAGCGAGATCCTCCTTTGCCGTCTTGCTGCCGGACGCGGCGATGAGAGACGGCAAGGCGTCGCGGACCGCCGGTGGCAGCGTGGCGAAGAAGGCGGCGGCCGCATGTGGATTGTCGGCGAGCGCGGCGACCTCGTCGGCGTGCTCGTGAATGAGCCGGGCCCGGACGTCGCCGGTGAAGTTGGTGAGGATGCCCTCTCCGTACATGGAGGCGAGGCCGCGGGCGTCGTCGAAGGCGTCCAGCTGATCGGGGAGGGTGAGGAGCGGAGTGTTCACGCCCTTGCTCAGTTTCCGGATTGTTTCGACGCGATACGCGAGCATCGAGATCTGGCTTTTTCCCCACTGGGAAATTTCCAGTATTTCGCGCAACGGTGATGTGTCGATGTCGTTCGCCCGGAATCGCTGATCGAATTCCTGGTGGAACGCGGCCAGTTTGTCGGCGCCGTCCCGCAGTGTGCTGGACATGGCCTCCATCGCGGCGGGGTCGATGCCGCAGAACTCACCGGCCGGCTTCGTCATCAGAGTCGTCCGGCGAGCCGTCGGCGGATCTGGTCGGCCTCGGCCGCGGTCACCTCACGGGGGTGGCGCTGAAGCTCCTGCTCGACGGCGGTAATGGCACGCTGGGCCAGCTGCAGCAGCCGGCGTTGCCGTCGATCGAGGTCGGCGGTCCAGTCCCGGGCCGTCGGGCCGGTCCACACCTTGCCGTCGTGCATGGCGTGGACGGCGGGAAGGTAGGCCTGCCGGATTTGCCGGACCGCCTCGCCCGTCCGGTCGAGCAGCTCCTTCAACCGCGCATACTGCGGATTGGACACCATCGGCTCAACCATGGAAGATCTCCGGGCTTGGTCATGGGAATACCGAATGGAACGGTAGACCGGCCCAACAATGGCGGCAAGTGAATTGCGGAATCGCTATTTCGGGCCGCGCTGTGCGTCTTGCCGGAATGCCACGCGTCCGGAGCGACGGGCGCTTGCCGACGTTGCACGCCTCGTCCCGGGCGCTGCCGCCGCAGCAGGGGCGCGACCGCGCTTAGATGGGTGTTGGTCGCTAGTTAACGGCAAGTTCAGCGCTATGTCAGACATGAGCGGGTGATCGGGATAGCGTCGGGTTTTGGTAGATCCGTAATGGAAGGGCATTGCCTCATGCGAAAGATCCTGACGCTCACCCTCGCCGCCACCGCCTCCCTCGGCCTGTTCGGGTCGTCGGTCTCCGCCACCCCCGCCGACCGCCCCCGGGACCTCCCCGCGCAGATCGACGGTGGCGCCTGGTCCGAGGGGCACGTCCAGGGCATGGCCATCGACCGGCGCAACGGCTACATGTACTTCTCCTTCACCAACGTCCTGGTCAAGACGGACCTGCGGGGCAACCCGGTCGGCTCGGTGACGGGCTTCACCGGCCACCTGGGCGACCTGGACTTCAACTCCCAGGACGGCCGCGTGTACGGCTCCCTGGAGTACAAGGAGCAGGAGTCGTTCTACATCGCGATCTTCGACGTCGACCGCATCACCAGTATGAACATGGACGCCCAGACCAGCGACGTCGTCAGCACGGTCTACCTCAAGGAGGTCGTGGACGACTACGTCGCCGACATGAACGGGGACGGCAGGTTCGACGGCAACGTCGGCAACACCCCCGACCACCGTTACGGCTGCAGCGGCATCGACGGCGTGGCCTTCGGCCCCGAGTTCGGCAAGCGGCACGGCAAGCAGAAGCTGACCGTCGCGTACGGCATCTACTCCAACGTGAACCGGCAGGACAACGACCACCAGGTCCTCCTGCAGTACGACGTCCAGCAGTGGAAGAAGTACGAGCGGCCGCTCACCGAGAGCGACCCGCACAAGAGCGGCCCCGAGCACGTGGACGGCAAGTACTTCGCCTACACCGGCAACACCACGTACGGCGTGCAGAACCTCGAGTTCGACGAGCACACCGGAAACTGGATGATGGCCGTCTACCGGGGTGTCAAGCCGCAGTTCCCCAACTACTCCTTCTTCATGGTGGAAAGCGGTGAGAAGCCCAGGACGGGCGAGATCGCCGGCCAGCCGGAGCCCGAGCAGGGCGAGCTCCTCACCCTGGCCCCCGGCGGGTTGGAGGACGCGGCCACCGGCGTCAGGGGCTGGGAGTTCACCGGCGAGTACGGCCTGGTCTCGCTCGGCGACGGCCGCTACTACGTCGCCAAGGCCGGGAGGGTGACCGAGGACGGGGTCTCCAAGCACACCGGCGTCGCCGAGCTCTACCGCTGGACCGGCCAGACGCCGACGCCGTTCGTGAAGGGGTGATCCGAAGCCTTAGCGGTCGGTCATAAATCTTGTTAAGGTCGTCCCTCAATCCTCAAGTTTAGGTAAAGGGAGGGTCATGAGGGCCACCGCGAAGATCGCGACCGTTGCCTCCGTGCTGGCCGGGGTCGCCGTCCCGATGGCGGTGACGGCGCCCGCGGCCGGTGCGCAGGCCGCGTCGGCCTGGGTCGCCTACCACGGCGTCAGCGCGGCCGACAGCGTCAAGCGTTTCCACCAGCTCAGGGACCAGGGCTACCGGCCGATCACGGTGAACGTCTCCGACGGGCAGCGGTACGCCGCTGTGTGGGTCAAGGACGGTTCGTCCGCCGCGTGGGGCATGTGGCAGGGCATGTCGGCGAGCGGGTTCCAGAAGCGGTTCGACGCCGAGCTGAAGAACGGCCTGCAGCCGGTCTCCGTCTCGGCCACCGGGCCGGCGAGCTCGCCGGTGTTCGCCGCCGTCTTCGAGAAGAAGAGCAGCAAGTTCGTCTCGAAGTTCGGCCTCACCGCGTCCGCATTCGCCGCCGCCACCGAGAAGGCCGCCGACCAGGGGCTCGCGCTGACCTCCGTGGACGCGTACGGCACCCCGGGCGACATCCGGTACGCGGCCGTCTGGAGCGCCAACACCGGCGGCGCCTGGTACTACACCTACGGCAAGTCGCGGCAGCAGCACGAGGCCGAGTTCTACGCCAGGAAGGAGAAGGGCTTCCGGCCGGTCACGATCGCCGTGGCGCCTGATGGCACGTACACCGCCGTGTGGCGCAAGGACGGCGTCCAGTCGTGGGCGCACTACGTCGGCATGAACGGCTCCGGCTACCAGAAGCGCTTCGACGCCCTGAAGTCCAAGGGCCTGGCCCCCGTGCAGGTCAACGCCGAGAACGGCACGTACGCCGCGATCTGGCAGTAACGCAGGCTCAGCGTTTCATCGCCCCGTCCGCCGTCGCGTCGGCGGCGTGGGCGATGGCCTGACCGGCGGTGCGCAGGCGGCCCGCGAGCTCGCGTTCCTTCAACGCCGCCGCGGTGAGGTCGCCGGAGAGGATCCGGGCGAGCTCGTACTGGTACATCCTGCGCACCGCGCCGCCGGCCTTCTTGGCGACCAGGGCGTCCTGCACGGCGGCCGACGGGCGGGCGGCCAGGTCGCGTACCGCGTCCTCCAGCGCCTCGATGCCCGCGATCACCTGGTCGAGCAGCGGGATGAAGCGGGCCTGCCGCGGCAGGCCGTACAGGTGCGACTCCCGCACGAAGTCGCGCAGCGCGTCGAGGACGTCGTCGATCGCGCGGGACAGCCGGAACAGGTCCTCACGGTCGATCGGCGTGACCAGCGCGTGCCGCAGCTCCTCGACCAGCCGTGCGCGCTCGCGGTCACCGAGGTGCTCGATCGCGCGCATCCGCTCGTGCGCGCCCGTGCGGTCCAGCTCGCCGCCGAGCATCGCCATCGCCAGCCAGGCGCCCTCCTTGGCCGCCCCGAGCTGGGCCATCAGGGCGGCGGTGAGCGCGCTGTCCATCCGCCCGGCCAGCAGGTCGCGGAGGCGGCCCAGCCGTCTCATGGCGCCGCCGCGGTGAGGGCGAAGGTCGCCGCGCCGGCCACGGCCGCGCTGGCGGGCAGCGTCAACAGCCAGGCGAGCGCGATGCGTACGGCGGCGTGCCAGCGCACCCGTCCGCCGCCGCCCGCCAGGCCCGTGCCGATCAGGCCGCCCGCCACCGACTGCGTCATGCTCACCGGCATCCCGGCGGCCGCGCAGCCGACCACCGTGACGCCCGAGCCCAGCTCGGCGGCCACGTTGTGCAGCGGACGGGAGGCGATGATCTCGCGGGCCAGCGTACGGCCGGCGCGCGGCATGCCGTACAACGCTCCCGCGCCGAAAAGGACGGCGGCCGGCAGTGTCACCGCCGGCGGCGCACCCTGCACGCCCAGGGCCAGCGTGAAGACGGCGAGCATCTTCTGACCGTCGTTGGCGGCGTAGGCCAGGCACTGCAGCCCGAACCCGGCCCAGTGCCAGTGGCGCAGCCCACGTCCGGTGGTCACGAGGGTGAGCAGCCGTGACACCGCCGGCGCGGCGAGCGCGCCCGCGAACGGCGCGGCCAGGCCGACGGCCAGCACCAGGGCGAGCGCGCCCGGGTCGACGGGCGTCCCGCGGCCGAGCGCCGCTCCGGCCAGCGCGCCGACGACCGCCAGGGTGAGGCTGGTCGGCCGGCCGTGATGGGTGAGCGTGAGCACGACGGCCAGGGCGGCGATCACCGCGACGGTCGTCGTGCCCGGGTCGGCTGGGCCGGCGAGCCGCCGTACGAACGTGCCCGCGACCTCGTGCGTGAGCAGCGGCACGAGCGCGTTGGCCGCGACCAGGGCGGCGAGGCCGAGCGCGGGCCGCACGGTCGGCAGCTTGTGTCCGGTGGCCAGCAGCGCACCGCCGTCGTTCACCCCCGCGACGACGGCGAACGCCGCCGCCACCGCGACCTCCACGATCACGCGCGCCGCCGGGTGGTCACAGGTCGAGCCGTTCGTGTTCCACGTGGTCGAGCGCCATCCGCACTCCGCCGAGCGCGATGCTCTCCTCGCCGAACGTGGACAGCGCCACCTCAGGCGGGTTGAGGCACATGTCGGCC
>NZ_SMKQ01000222.1 GCF_004348995.1 Nonomuraea terrae | reverse complement strand
CTGGGGCGGTGACGGGCAGCTCCCGGGCCGACAGGGTGATCGGCTCGGGCCGGGCGCCGGCGGCGCCGTAGGCGGAGAAGCCGACGTACGCGCTGGTGAGGGCCAGGGCCGCGACGAACATCCGGGCGGCGCCCGCCGTACCGGTCAGGACGGCCGCGCTTCTGGTCGACATGGTCACCACCTCTTCCTGCTCCCACCTAGAGTGAGGCGGAGAGGTTGAGTACTGCTTGTCGGCCGGTTGCAGGTGGTTGTAGCACAAACATCCACTTTTGACTAAGGTAAGGCTGACCTAAGGATCAGGGGGGATGAGCAGCATGCGGCTCGCGACGTTCGCCGTCCCCGCCCCCACCGATCCGTTCTGGCTGGGGCTGCCCTACTGGCTGGTCGGCGCCATCCTGATCCTGGCGTTGTTCGCGGCTTTCCAGGTCTACTACTGGGTCGGCCGCAGGCTCGGCGAACGTCTCTACGAGTCCCGCGTCGGCGTCAAGCTGGGCCGCGAGCGGATCGCGAAGATCGAGCAGGTGGTCGAGAAGTGGGGCGCGCTGGCCGTCTACGGCTGCTTCTGGGTGCCCATGCTCCGCCACACGCTCCCGTGGGTCGCCGGGGCGCTGCGCGTCTCCTATCCCTGGTACGTCATGGCCAGCGCGCTGGGCTGCCTGACCTGGGCGCCGATGTGGTGGTTCGGCATGACGGCGGTCGTGTGGGGCTGGCTGGAGCTGGCCGCGCACTCGCCGCTGGCGGCCGGAGCCGTGGCCGTCGCGATCGTCGCCGTCGTGGCCTGGCTCTCGGTACGCCGCCGGCGCAGGAGGCGCGCGACCGAGGAGCAGGTGCCGGTCTCCTAGCGTCTGCTCGCGCTCAGGTCCTCGATCACGGCCTCCGGAGCGTTCCTGCGTACGGTCTCGATGCCGTTCACGCATGCCATCTTGGACGGGAAGCCGCTTCCGACGGCGAGCGTCTGCCCGTTGTTCGCGACGAGAGCGAAACGGTATCCGCCCTGTTCATCCTCACTAATGATGAATTTTCCTGCCATGACTGTCCCCCGCCATATCGGATCTATGAATGATTTACCCCCGTCTGATAGCGACTCATAGCTGAATTAAGCAAACGAAACCTTGATCGCCTGTCACCATGATTGTCATGCGTATTGGGGGTTTCATCAGCTCTGTCGTGGTCGCCGTACTTGTGGGGTTCTCGTCCCCCGCCGTCGCCGCCGTGGAGGCCCCGCGTGTCGGGGCGAAGTCCGCGTACGTCATCGACTCCGCGGGAACGGTCCACTACGGCAAACGGCACACGAAGCGCATGCCGGTGGCCAGCCTGGCCAAGGTCATGACCGCGTACGTCGTGCTCAGCGAGGCGCAGCTGAGCGACGTCATCAGGGTCGACGCGATCGACGTCAGGTACGCCGCCCGCGGCGGCGCCGCCACCGCCGGTCTGCGCGCCGGCGAGCGCTTCACCGTCAGGGACCTGCTGTACGCCCTGATGCTCCCGTCGGGGGCCGACGCCGCGAACGTCCTGGCCCGGCACTACGGGCCCGGCAAGACGGCGTTCGTGGCCAAGATGAACCGGGCCGCCCGCGCGCTCGGGCTCTCCGACACCCGCTACACCAACGCCGACGGCATGCCGACACCCGCCGACGGCGGCTACTCCACGGCCGCGGACCAGGCCAGACTGGCCCAGCACGCGATGCGCGGCAGCGTGTTCAGGACCATCGTCGGCAAGTCGGCGCACCGGGTGGCCAAGACGGCCGTGCATCGGGCGCACGTCTGGCACAACACCAACAAACTGCTCACCCGGGCTGAGGACGTGCTGGGCGTGAAGACGGGCTTCACCCGGGCGGCCGGCTACTGCCTGCTGTTCGCGGGAGAGCGCAACGGCCGGGAGGTGGTGGGCGTGCTCCTGGGCGACCAGAACGAACGCCGCTTCAGCACCGCCGAACGCCTCCTCGACTACGCCGGCGACCGGATCGCGTTCAGCTGACCCGAAGCGCGCCCCTCACGTGACGCGGCCCGTGCCGGCTAAGCGGTCAGCCGAACGTGACGCGGCCCGTGCCGCGGAGGGCGGCGGTGCCGTGGGTGGCGCAGCCGAGAAGGGTGGCGGGAGCGGCGAGGGCGCCGCGCACACGCGCGCCGGCCAGCCGTCCCGCCGTGACCGCGCCGTCGAGCAACGCGTCGGCCGGATGGCGGGCGACCAGGCGGTCGGCGCGTAGACGTACCTGTGAGGTGCCCGCCGGACGGCCGGTCACGTCGAACCAGGTGACGAGGACGCTGCCCCGCACCTGCCGAACGCTGGTGCACGACGCCTGCGCGGTGGCCCTCAGCACCGCCCAGCCGGAACGCGGCGACGCCGCCGACCGGCCGGACGAGGCACAACCGGTGAGCTCGAAATTGCCCCGGACAGCGACCCGACGGGGCACGAGCCGCACCGGGGGCGTGAAGCCCAACGGCCGCACCGACGGCGTGGCGACCGCACACGCCAGCACCGGAACCCGCGCACGAGCCGCCGCCCGAACGGGCACCCCAGCGGCCGGCGACCCGCCGCCCTGGGATGGAGGAGTGGCGGGAGCGAGGACCGCCACCACCCGGGCATGGGGATGAGGTGCGGGGCTTGCGGCAGGAATGGCGGCGGCCATCCAGGCGGCGATCAGCCAGGCCGTGTGCATGGGAGCCCCCGAACAGCGCTACGTCATCGGTCGCTCACATTCTGCAGCATCATTCGACGGCCGGCACGGCGTCCTTCGAGGTGGTCGCTTTCGTGGTGACCTGGCCGGTGGCGGCCCGGCGGTCCCAGGGCAGTGCGCGGATGAGGAAGGCGATGACGATGAAGGAGGAGTAGGCCCACCCCGTGTGGGCAGCCCAATAACCCATGCCGATGACCTCGTACAGGCGCAGGTAGCCGAACGCGGCCCACAGGCTGGCCAGAGTGATCGCGGGCCATGCGCCGCGGGTCGGCCGGGCGAGCAGGAAGGGGACCGGCCACAGCAGGTATTGAGCGCCGAGCCGGTGGGTCACGATGAGGAAGACGAGCAGCAGCACGAGGGTGAGGTCGACCGGGTCGGCCCGGCGCCACCACCACGCCGCCGCGGCCAGGCCGAGGACGAGCACGACCATGCCGATCCGGCCCAGGATCGGGGAGTCGGTCTGGACGCCGCCCGTGGCGAGCGCCGTCCAGCCCCAGTCGCCCACCACTGGCCTGGTGGACATGATGCGCCGCGCCAGCTCGGGCAACTGGCTGAGCGAGGTGTCGAGGAAGACCGAGCCGGACAGCAGGACCGCCGCCGGCACTCCGGCCGTCCAGCCCAGCACGGTCAGCCGGCCCCGGGCCCCTGCCACGGCCAGCACGACCCCCGGCACGATGAGCACCGACCAGTGGGTGCACGCGATCGACAGGCCGATGAGCAGCCCCGCCGCGTGGGCGCGCTGGGAACGCGCGCAGACCAGCGCGGCCACGCCGAACAGCAGCGTGATCGGCGGGAACTGGCCGTGCAGGGCGCTCACCATCACGCCCAGCGGGATGAGCGCGTACTGGAAGGCGCGCAGGTTGCCCCGCTCGGCGCCGGTGAGCTTGGCGATCAGCGGGATGAGCACGAGGTCGGCCACGACGGGCACGATCCGCCCCGCGATCCCCCACGACAGGCCGAGGATCTCGCCCAGCTGCAGCTGGCCGGCCAGCACGTACGCGAGGAAGGGCAGGAAGTGCCAGCCGCCCTCGCGCAGGTGCATGGTGGGGTTCTGGCCGTTCAGCACGGCATTGCCCGCGTCGACGAAGTCGTGGCCGAAGTCGTACGGCACCGCGGTGTCGTTCGCGGCGGTCAGCATGACGGCGAGGCGCAGCACGGCACCGGCGGCGAGCGCCACCCACAGCGGGGGAGCCCATCCACGGCGCCCGGCGATCACCGCCAGCACCAGGCCCACCACCAGCGGAGGTCCCATCACCACAGCAGGACTCACGCCTCTCCCCTCGTCGCCTGGCCGCCGCATGCCGGAGGTCGGTTGCCGGAGGCCAGTAGCCTATGGGATCGGCGAAAGCACTCCGCGCACGGCCGGCGACAGGCGGGCTCATGCGTTCGAGGGCTCCGCGAAGGCCGGTAAGGTCGGTTGTGACCTAAGTGAAAGGAAACGCCGAATGCCGGAGCTTGACGGGACCCGCGTACTCGTCACCGGAGGATCGGGATTCATCGGCAGGCGTCTCGTGTCGGCCCTGCTGGCCGGCGGGGCCGAGGTCGTGGTCGCCGACCTGGTGGAGCACCCTGACAAAGCGGTGGAGTGCGTCGTCGGTGACCTGTGCGATCCGCAGGTGAGACAGAAGGTCGTCACGCCCGGCCTCGACGCGGTGGTGCACCTGGCGGCGGTGACGTCGGTGCTGAAGTCGGTCTCCGACCCGGCCGGCACATACCGGCTCAACGTCGAGGCGACCGCCGACCTGCTGGAGCTGGCGCGTGAGCGGGAGGTGCCCGCCTTCATCCTCGCCTCGACCAACGCGGTCACCGGTGACGTCGGCACGGCGCCGATCAGCGAGGATCTGCCGCTGCGGCCGCTCACGCCGTACGGCGCGACCAAGGCGGCGGGCGAGATGCTGCTGAGCGCGTACGCGCAGTCGTACGGCATGCACGCGGCCTGGCTGCGGTTCGCCAACGTCTACGGCCCCGGCATGCGGCACAAGGACAGCTTCGTGCCGCGCCTGATGCGCGCGGCCGCCGCGGGCACGGGTGTCCAGGTGTACGGAGACGGCATGCAACTGCGCGACTATGTGCACGTCGACGACATCGTCCAGGCCGTTATGCTCGCCTGGCGGGTGCGGCACACCGGGCCTCTGGTGGTCGGCTCCGGCCGTTCGGTGAGCGTCAACGACCTCATCGACGCGGCCCGGCAGGTCACCGGGCAGCCCATCCCCGTCGAGCACGTGCCCGCGAAGCAGGGCGAGATGCCGGCGGTCGTCCTGGACATCTCCCGGGCCAGGGCGCTCGGATACGAGCCGCGACACGACCTGACCACAGGAATGGCCGGAGTATGGCCCGACTTCTCCGGCGACGAGGAACACACATGACCCCATCAGAGACGACGCAACAGGACATCGACGCCGCCGCTTCGGCGGCGTTCACGGCCGAGCACGGCGCGGACCTGCCGCCGATCGCGATCGTGATCGCCGCCTACAACGAGGAAGACGGCATCGGCGACGTCGTGAAGTCGCTGCCGGCCCAGATCGACGGACACGACTGCACGACCATCGTGGTCGTCGACGGCGCCACCGACGACACCGCGGCGGTCGCCCGCAAGGCGGGCGCGATGGTCTGCGACGTCCCGGTCAACCGCGGCCAGGGCGCGGCGCTGCGGCTGGGTTACCGCATCGCGCGGGCCGGCGGTGCCGACTACATCGTGACGACCGACGCCGACGGCCAGTACGACCCGGCCGACATCCCGCGGGTGCTGGCGCCGGTGCTGCGGGGCGAGGCCGACTTCGCGACCGGTTCGCGCGTGCTGGGCCGCCAGGAGACCTACGACCGGGTGCGCCGCGCCGGGGTCCACGTGTTCGCCTGGCTGATCAGCCGGCTGACCGGGCAGAGCGTCACCGACACGTCGTTCGGGCTGCGGGCGATGCGCGCCAAGGTCACGGGTGCCGTCGAGCTGCGCCAGCCGCAGTACCAGTCGTCGGAGCTGCTGATCGGCGTGATCGCGCGCGGCTACCGCGTCGCCGAGGTGCCCGCGACGATGCGGCTGCGCACCGCCGGGAGCACCAAGAAGGGCGGCAACCTGGTCTACGGCTACCGCTACTCGCGCGTGGTGCTCGGCACCTGGTGGCGGGAGCGGCGGCGGCCGGAGCCGCTGCCCGAGCCGGTCTCCGAGCGCGATGTGCCGGCGAAGACGAAATAGTGGAACAGGGCGAACTTCGCCACGAACAGTAGCGCGTAGACGCCGAGGAACACGGCCCCCACCAGGATCACCCGGGGGCCGTGGTCCAGCGGCGCGGCCAGCCCCGCCGCGACCCCGGTAGCCCAGGTCGACAGCGCCAGGGCGGCCAGCGAGGTCAGCCAGAAGCCCAGCACCTCGCGCACCGGCTTCGGCTGCTCCCGGTGACGGAAGACCCACCACCGGTTGAGCACGAAGTTCAGCACCGCGCCGCTCGCCCACCCCGCCGCGGACGCCTGTCCCGGCGTGAGCAGATGGGTGCCGTACGCCGTCAGCAGGGTGGCCTCGCTGGCCACGCCGGCCGCCACGGACGCGGTGGTGTACCGCGTGAAGACGCGTGGCAGCCGGCCCAGCAGACGGCGCAGCAGATCAGTCACGCCGCGCATGCCCGCTCTGCGGTACCCGGAAGACCCCCAGCACCGACTGCCCGAAGGGAATCGGCAGGACGCGGTCGAGGACCTTGGTCACCGGGACGATCACGCGGTCGTACAGGCCGACCACGCCGGCCTTGGGGGTGCCGGCCCGCCCCAGGCGGACCGCCGCCCACCACGCCACGCCGCCGAGCAGGTTGACCGGGCGGGAAACCAGCACCTCCAGGCCGGCCCGCTGGGCGACCTGGCGCATGGTGGCGGGGGTGTAGCGGCGGAAGTGGCCGACCCTGCGGTCGAAGTCGCCGTACAGCGCCATGTAGGCGGGCACCCACAGCACGACGGTGCCGCCCGGGCGGACCGAGCGGGACAGCAGGCTCAGGACCGCGGCGTCGTCCTCGAAGTGCTCGAGGACGTTCATGGCGACCACGGTGTCGACCGGGTCGTCCAGGCACGCCCCCGCGCCGAGGTCGAACTGCAGGGCCTGCACGTTCGGGTGGGAGGCGAAACGGGCCTTCATCACCTCGACGGCGTCGGGGTCGACGTCGCTGACGACGAGGCGCCGCCGGTCGGTGAACTGCGCCGCGAACTCGCCCAGCCCCGCGCCGACCTCCAGCATGCTGGGCCCGCAGAACGGCGAGATCAGCTCGTACTGGTAGCGACGGTAACGGGGCTTGTCGGCCCCGCCCTCCTCCGCCTCGCGGCCGGTGGCGCGGGCGAAGGCGCCCTCACCGCCGCTCGTCACCGCCGCTCACCGGCGCCGCGCCAGTTGACCCGGGGCCGCATGGCCTCCAGGTTCGCCCGGTCGCCGTAGCGCTTGGCGATGTCGAACAGCGAGGTGATCAGCGTGTCGGACAGCAGGTGCGGCTTGAGGCCGAGCTCCACCAGCGCCGTGTGCGTGACGTTGTAGTAGTGCTTCTCGAACTCGACGCGGGGGTTGTCCAGGTGGTCGATGGTCGCCGTGCCGGGGAAGGCCTCGGCGACCGTGTTGGCGATGTCGAGCACCGACATCGACTCGGTCATCTGGTTGAACACGCGGAACTCGCCGGGGTCGGCCGGGTTGTCGCAGGCCAGCTCGATGCAGCGGACGGTGTCGCGGATGTCGATGATGCCCCGGGTCTGGCCGCCGCTGCCGTAGACCGTCAGCGGGTGGCCGAGCACGGCCTGGATGACGAACCGGTTGAGCACCGTGCCGAAGACCGCGTCGTAGTCGAAGCGGGTGGCCAGGCGGTCGTCGAGCGCGGTCTCGGCGGTCTGCTGGCCGTAGACGACGCCCTGGTTGAGGTCGGTGGCGCGCAGCCCCCAGATCCGGCAGGCGAACTCGATGTTGTGGCTGTCGTGCACCTTGGACAGGTGGTAGAAGGAGCCCGGTCGCTTGGGGTAGAGCACCCGGTCCTTGCGGCCCTTGTACTCCAGCTCCAGCCAGCCCTCTTCGATGTCGATGTTGGGCGTGCCGTACTCGCCCATCGTGCCGAGCTTGACCAGGTGGATGTCCGGGTCGATCTCCTTGATCGCGTACAGCAGGTTGAGCGTGCCGACCACGTTGTTGACCTGTGTGTAGACCGCGTGCTTGCGGTCGATCATCGAGTACGGCGCCGCACGCTGCTCGGCGAAGTGCACCACCGCCTCAGGACGGAAGTCCTTGATCATCTGGTACGTGAACTCCGCGTCGCAGAGGTCGCCGATGAACGTCTCGATCGACTTCCCCGTCACCTGCCGCCAGGCCTCGACGCGGACCTGCAGTGACTCGATCGGGACCAGACTGTCCGCACCGAGCTCGAAGTCGTACTGGCGACGCACGAAGTTGTCGGCGACCGCGACATCATGACCGGCCTGTGACAGGTAGAGCGCCGTCGGCCAGCCAAGATAGCCGTCACCGCCCAGGACCAACACCCGCATAAAACTGATCTCACTTTCACTACGAGGTACTGCCGACACCCACGGAATGTCCTGGACTGTACCGAGGTTTGACGAGTGCACCGGCAACAGACTTATGTAAAGTCCTAGCACAGCTACGGGCCCACTCTCATTCAGCGGGCCACTTCTTCAGCTGTTCCACAGGTAGTGCTGAGCGTATCTGGAACTTCTCCAGAGGGGTCCCGCCCGGGGGACGGACGGACACACACACGGCGCTAACTATGTACGCTTTCCTCCGTGAAGTCCGACCTCCTCGCCCGGTTCCGCACCTTGGGCGAAGGCTCTACCCCTCTGTCAGAAGGACACACCCCATGGGGGAATTCACCGAGGTCCGCACCACGATCGACGGCCACGAGCGGGCGGCGGAGCTGGCGCACGCCATCCTGACCGCGGGCCTGGCCACCTCGATCGACATCGCCGAGGTGCCGGTGCCGCACCGCGCCGAGCCCGCCTGGCAACTCACGCTGGTCACGACGGCCAGGGAGCTGCCGCTGCTGGAACGCCACATCAAGGAGACCGGGGCCGACCTCGTCAGCGAGCCGGTCGACCTGCCTTGACTCACGCTCCCGGAGCCGTGGACCTCATCAGGCCGTGGCAGGCGATCGCCGCGGCGGCCACCACGTTCAGCGAGTCGACGCCCGCCGCCAGGGCCGAGGCGCTCATCGGGATGCACACCGCCTCGTCGGCCTCCTCCAGCCAGTGGGACGACAGCCCGTCGCCCTCCGCGCCGAGCAGCAGCGCGACCCGCTCGGAGCGGGCGGCGGCGTCGAGCGGGGTGGCGCTCTGGTCGGGGGTCAGGGCGAGCGTGCGGAACCCGGCCTCGCGCAGCTGCGCCAGGTCGCCGAACCAGTCGTCCATCCGCGCGTACGGGATCGAGAAGACCGCGCCCATCGAGACCTTGACCGCCCGCCGGTAGAGCGGGTCGGCGCAGCGGGGCGACAGGACGACGGCGTCGACGCCCAGCGCGGCCGCCGAGCGGAAGATCGCGCCGACGTTGGCGTGGTCGACCAGGTCCTCCAGCACGAGCAGCCGGCGCGGGCCGCCCTTCAGGCCCTTGAGCAGGGTCTCCACCGAGGGGAGCGGCAGGCGTTCCATGGAGGCGAGCGCGCCGCGGTGGACCGGGAAGCCGGCGATGCCGGACATGATCTCGTCGCTCACGACGTAGACGGTCGCGTCGCCGAGCGCGTCCTGCAGCGCGGTCAGCCAGCGGCACGTGGTGAGGACAGAGCGGATCGGGTAGCCGGCGCCGACGGCCCGCCTGATCACCTTCTCCCCCTCGGCGAGGAACAGGCCGCGCTCGGCTTCGAGGCTCTTGCGCAGCTCGACGTCCCGCAGCCGGGTGTAGTCGGACAAGCGGGGGTCGCCGGGGTCGGTGACGTACTCAAGCACCTTCCGATACTGCCATGCGCCGCCTGACCTGCCAGACGGCCGCGTAGCAGACGAGGACCGCGCCCAGCCCGATCACCGTGCCCGCGCCGGTCTTCGTGATCAGGCTGGGCAGGCCGAGCGCGGGGCTGGGCTCGTCCACGAGGGGCCAGAGCAGGCCGCCCGCCACGACGCCGGCGGCGCCCGCCAACAGGGTGAGCCGGCGGGCGCGCGGCGAGGTGCGCAACCGCTCCGGCACGGGCGCCGCCTCCATCCGCGACAACCGGCGCCAGGCCCACCAGAGCACCACGGCCAGCCCGAGCGCCGACGAGGCGTACTGGAGCAGGCGGAAGAGACTGATCGTCCCGAAGACGGAGGCCGACAGCCAGGGACCCCACTCGATCACGCCCGTGTGGTGGGTGAAGGAGTCCCACAGCACGTGGGTGGCCGCGCCGATCACGGCCCCGACGGCCATGGGCGCGGCGCCGGTGAGCCGTTCGGGAACGAGCCGCGCGGCCCGGCCGGCCAGCGCGGGCGGCAGCAGCGCGATCAGCGGGTCGCGCAGCACGGCGTGGAAGAGCGGCAGCAGGACGACGACCGCGAGCGGATTGAGCGTCAGCACCCCCTGCCAGGAATGCCAGTCGGTGTAGTCGGGCAGGCCCGGCAGGAAGAGCGGCAGGTCCGGCACCATCGTGCCGAGCGCCAGCGCCCAGGGGTCGGCGAACCTGCGCACCCGCCGCGACGCCAGCAGCGGCACGACCGCGGCGATGTGACTGGGCGTGAACGGCAATGGTCCCTCCCCCGTGCCCGGCGATCCTGACGATCATTATGCGCGGCGAATCTTGACCATGCTTTGCCGCCGCCGGACGGCGTCACGGTGCGCAGCGGGTACGGTACGTAGCGCTGTCGACGGCCGGATATCCGGAGGTTCGGGGGTTCATGGTGCCTGACCAGCGGATTCGGGAGCGTCCGGCCGCGTCAGCGGAATGGCTGCGGGACGCCCGGGCCGCCCGCACGCTCTCCCTGGTCACGCTCGTCTGGCTGGGCGCCGAGAGCGGGCTGGGCCTGGCCGCCGGTCTGGCCGCGCATTCGGTGGCGCTGATCGGGTGGGGGCTCGCGGCGCTCATGGAGGCCGCCGCCAGCCTGATCGTGGTGTGGCGCTTCACCGGCGCCCGTACGCTCTCGCCGAGCGCCGAGACCACCGCCCGGCGCGCGGTGGCGGTGAGTTTCTGGCTGCTGGCGCCCTATCTCGTCCTGCACGTGGCGCACGACCTCGACGCCGGGCACCGGGCGGCGCCGAGCCTGCTCGGGATCGTGGTGACGTCGCTCAGCCTCGCCGGCATGCCGGCGCTGGGTCTGGCCAAGCGGCGACTCGGCGCGCGGCTGGCCTCCGCGGCCACTGCCGGCGAGGGCACGCAGAACCTCATCTGCGCGGCCACGGCGGCCTGCGTCCTGGCCGGCCTCTGGCTCGGCACGCTGGGCTGGTGGTGGGTGGATCCGCTGGTCGCGGTGGTGCTCGCGGTGGTCGCCGTACGCGAGGGGTCACGGGCATGGCGGGGTCACGGATGCTGTCATTGACGCCACAGTAGGTAATCGGCGCACCAAAACAGCGGTTTTGCCACAGAGACCGCACCGAGTATCGTTCCCGGAGTATTGCGGAGCTTCTCCCGCTAGGGTCTCCGGAAGGTCTCGAGCAACCTAAGAGGACATCGTGGGGCGACACCGCACAGACGATCTCGATGGCGGATATCAAGCCAGCGAGCCGCCACCCCGCAGACGAACGAAGAACAGCCGCGGGCGGGTGCTCGTCCCGTTGGCCGGCGCTGTGGCCATGGCCGTGCTGCTCGGTGTCGCCGCGTTCGTCATCTTCAACCGCGACCACGACTGCTCGGGCGGCAGGCTGCCGCTGCGTGTCGTGGCGACCCCGGAGATCCAGCCCGCGCTGAACAAGATCGCCGCGGACTACAACAAGGCCATGCACTCGATCGACGACAAGTGCGTCGAGGTGACGGTGGCCGAGGAGGAGTCCGCCAGGACGGCCAACGCCGTGGCCGCGGGCAAGGCCACGGCCGACTTCTGGGTGGCCGACTCCAGCCTGCTCATGGAGAGCATGCGCGCGACCTCGGCGGGCGAGGAGCTGCCCCAGGTGGAGGGGTCGATCGCGACCTCCCCCGTGGTGCTCGCGGCGGCCAGGTCGGCCGCCTCGCGGCTGACCGACACGCTGCAGCCGAGCTGGTCCGCCATGATCTCCGCGGCGAACGTCGCCAACGTGGACGGCCCCGGCAGGAAGGTGCGCGTGCTCGCCCTCGACCCGCAGAAGAGCTCCGCGGGCCTGGCGGCGCTGCTGGCCGCGGCCGGCACCGCGAGGGAGGCGGGCCAGGACAAGGAGCTGGTGGGGGCGCTGAAGGAGCTGTCGGGCCAGCTCGCGAGCGACCCGGCGGCGCTGCTGGCCAGCCTCACGGTGAAGTCGGGCAGCAAGGTGCCGATCGGCGTCAGCTCCGAGCAGGCCATCTACATCCACAACACCGAGAAGCCGCAGTCGCAGGTGGTCGCCCTCTATCCCAAGGAGGGCACGCTCAGCCTCGACTACCCGGTCACCATCCTGACCGAGGACCCGGGCGTGCTGAAGGCCGCCGCCGACTTCAAGCAGGCCCTCGCCACCGAGTCCGCCAAGAAGACCCTGCGGGCCGCGGGCTTCCGCACCGACGAGGGCAAGGCGGGCGAGGTGCTGACGAAGGCCAAGGGCTTCGACCCGGAGAGCCCGGCGGCCCTCGACCCGCCGGACGGCGCGACCGTGACCCGGGTCGTGCAGACCTGGTCCCGGCTGAACCTCGGCAGCCGCCTGCTCGCCCTGCTCGACGTCTCCGGCACGATGGCACTCCCGGTGCCCGGCACGGGCATGACCCGCATGCAGGCCATCAACAAGATCGCCACCGAGGGTCTCTCGCTCTTCCCGCCCGACTCCGACATCGGCCTGTGGTCGTTCTCCACGCACCTCGACGGGCAGGGCAGGGACTACAAGGAGCTCGTCTCCGTCGGCCCGCTGGCCGAGACGACCGACGGCGTGCTGCGCAAGGACCTGATGGGGCAGACCCTGGCCACGCTCCAGGCCAAGGCCACGGGCGACACCGGGCTGAACGACACGATCAAGGCCGCGTACACGGAGATGACCAAGACCTACAAAGAGGACAAGGTCAACACGCTCCTGATCCTCACGGACGGCGCCGGCAACGACGACCCCGACGGCGGGGTCACGAACGCCCAGTTGCTGCAGTTCCTCAAGAAGACCTACAACCCGAAGCGGCCGATCAGCATCCTGCTCATCGCCTTCGGGCCCGAGGCCCGCAAGGGCAAGCAGCAGATGGACGCGCTGGCCAAGGCGGCGGGCGGCGAGGCGTACATCGCCGACGACGTCCTGCAGGTCCGCGACTTCTTCCTGCAGGGCATGGAACGCCGCATCTGCATGCCGAACTGCGACGGGTGACCGAACCGGCCGCAAGGAGCACGAACCATGCCTGTTGGGCATGGCGGGCGAACCTGGACAATTGACGCCGCGTCCTCTCCGCGTGGGGCTTGAGTGCCCGTTCTACCCGCGGGGAGGGAATCCGTGCCCGGATGGCCGACCGTCGACCGTGCCGACGACCAGGAGCTGGTGGAGGCTCTGCGGCGCGCGGACACCGATGCTCCCGCCAAGCTCTACGACGCCTACGCCGAGCGTCTGTACGACTACGCGTTCTCGCTCTGCGCCGACCGCGACCTGGCCACCGACGCCGTGCACGACGCGGTGGTCACCGCGCAGGGATGCGTGGACCGGCTGAAGGAGCCGGCCCGGCTGCGCCCCTGGCTGTACGCGCTGACCCGGTTCCAGGTGCGCGCCCGCCTCGCCCACCGCGGCGGAACCCCCGCGGCCGGCCTGCCGCTGCCCGACCCCTCCGAGCACGACGACCCCGAGCTGGCCGACCTGGTGCACGAGACGCTCGGCGAGCTGAGGAACGGCGAGCGCGAGGTGCTCGAACTGTCGGTACGCCATGGCCTGACCCCCGCGGAGGTCGGCGCGGTGCTCGGCCTGACCTCCCGGCAGGCGGCGGCCAGGCTCGGCAGGGCCCGCGACCACCTGGAGAACGCCGCCGCGGCGGTGCTGCTGGCCAGGACCGGCCGGGCGCACTGCCCCGACCTGTCGGCGATGGTCGACTCCTGGGAGGGCCCGCTGACGCCGCTGCTGCGCCGCCGGTTGTCGGGCCACATCGGCGGCTGCGAGGTCTGCACCGAGGGACGCCATCGCCAGGTCTCGGCCGGGCGGCTGCTCGACCTGGTGCCGATCGCGTACCCGGGGATCTCGCTGCGCCGCCGGGTGATCGAGACCTGCGTCAACCCCGAGCTGGACCAGACCAGAACCCTCATCACCGATCGCGGGGACGACTTCGACCGCACGGGGTTCCCCGTGGTGGTCGAACGCCGCGCCCGCCGTCGCCGGCCGCGCCGTCTGGCTCCGGTGCTGCTGGCGGGGGCGTGCCTGGTGGCGGCGACGGGCGCCGTGGTCGTGATCAACGGCCGCGGCGCCTCCGACTCCACCGCGCTGACGCTGGCCCCCGTCCCCACCGCCTCGCCCTCGTGGGAGGAGGACGGCACGCCGGAGGCGATGATCGAGGACGAGGAGCCGACGCCGTCGCCCTTGTCCACGCCGTCCC
>NZ_SMKQ01000221.1 GCF_004348995.1 Nonomuraea terrae | reverse complement strand
GGGGTGGGGGGTAGGCAGCCTGAGGAGGGTTGTGCGACTGGTTGTCGAACGTCACTCTTGCCCCGAATGTCCATCTACTAATCAATGGTGACGAATCGTATCAGTGGGGGAGGAGGAGCGGCTCGATTCGGTACGGGATCTGCGTCGACAGTGCGATCGTGGTGTCGGTGCGCTGCACCGCCGGCGACGTCAGGACGTCGGCGATGATGTCCTGCAGGTGATCAGTGCTTTTCGCGACCACGCGGCAGAGCAGGTCGTGCTGACCGCTCGTACCGTGTGCCTCCAGGATCTCGGGCACGCTGCGCAGCCGCTCCACCGCCTCCGCCAGCCGGCCCTGGGCGATCTGCAGCTGGACGAACGCCAGGATGGGATATCCCGTCCGCGCAGGATCGACGGTCGGCCCGAAGTCCTTGATCACGCCGGCCGCCATCAGCTTGTCCATCCGGGTCTGCACCGTGCCGCGCGCCACGCCCAGCTGCCGGGCCAGCTCGGTCAGGCCGATGCGCGGGTGCGCCCGCATGGTCACGAGCAGGCGGGCGTCAAGATCGTCCACGGGGGCTCCTTGGGGACTGTGCGATTCGACCAGTGATCATGTCGTATGAAGGGAGGAATTGAGCGTATCGTGCAGCAGAATTGAGCGCTATTGCCACCTTTGCGGCGAGTTGCTGTCATGTGAGGCATGTTTGAGGAAGCGCAGTACTTCGCGCCGGTCGCGGCCCAGGAGGATGGGTCCGTGGTGGTCGAGCTGGCCTCGTCCCATCCGGGGTTCGCGGATCCGGTGTATCGGGCGCGGCGCAACGCGATCGCCGCGCTGGCCCTGAACTACCGGCCGGGGACGCCGATCCCCGAGGCCGAGTACACCGAGCAGGAGCACGAGGTGTGGGCGGCGGTCACCCGGGAGCTGGCGGTCAAGCACGCCAAATACGCCACCGCCGAGTACCTCGCGGGAGCCGAGCGGCTGGGGCTGCCGCGCGAGCGGATCCCGCAGCTCGAAGAGGTGTCGCGGCTGCTGGAGCCGCTGACCGGGTTCCGGTACCTGCCGGCGGCGGGGCTCGTGCCGCTGCGGGACTTCTACGGGGTGCTGGCGGACGGGTTCTTCCACTCGACGCAGTACATCCGGCACCACTCCGTGCCGTTCTACACGCCGGAGCCGGACGTCGTGCACGAGGTCATCGGGCACGCCAACGCGCTGGCAAGCGACCGGTACGCGGCCCTCTACCGGCTGGCGGGGCAGGCCGCGCGGCGGGTGGAGAGCGAGCAGGCGCTGGAGTTTGTCTCCAAGGTGTTCTGGTTCACGCTGGAGTTCGGGGTGATGCGGGAGGCCGGGGAGCTGCGGGCGTACGGGGCCGGGATCCTGTCGTCGTACGGGGAGGTCGAGGAGTTCCGGGGGATGGACATCCGGTCGCTCGATCTGGCCGCCATGGGGACAACGGAGTACGACATCACGAAATATCAGGACGTGCTGTTCTGCGCGGAGTCGCTGGAGCATCTGGAGGACATCGTGGGCGGTTTCTGGGCCACCTGCGACGACGACGCGATCGCGAAACTGGCCGCCGCCCGCGTCTAGCCCCATGTCCCGAAATTTCGGGATAATCGGCGGGTGGTCGCCGCCGGGATCAAGGCGATACCGCGACTGGTCATCGTGCTGGCCCTGATCCTGCCGCTGGTATCGGTGAAGAGGCACGTACCTGCCGGAGCCATGGCGGCCGTGCCTCCGGCCGCCGTGCCCGTGCGGGTCGTACGCGTGGTCCCCCAGGCGCGGCAGCCGGCGGTGGAGCAGGTCGCGAGGCGGGAGGCCGTGCCGCGGGTGCCCGCGGCGCGGATCTCCGGGCGGCTCGACCGCTATCTGGCGGGGCGGCCCGGCCAGGTCACGGCCATGGTCAAGGATCTGGCGACCGGACGGGTCTACCGCTATCACGGAGGCGAGCGGCTGATCACCGCCAGTACGGCGAAGGCGCAGATCCTCATGGCGCTGCTGCTGCGTACACGCTGGAAGAAGCTGCCCGAGTCCGTGCGGCGGGATGCGGAGCTGATGATCCGCCACAGCGACAACCACGCGGCGGACCGGCTGTGGCTGCGGATCGGCGGCCCGGCCGGGTTCAACGAGGCGGGCAGGAAGCTCGGGCTGAAGCACACCAGGGGTGTGCCGGGCACCTGCGTGGACCTGTACTGCTGGGGGATCACCCCGACGTCCGTGGACGACCAGGTGCGGCTCATGACGGCGCTGGTGTCGGAGAAGAGCCCGCTCCGGGCCGGCGACCGCGCGCAGGTACGCAGGCTCATGGGCGCGGTCGTGGACGGCCAGGACTGGGGCGTCAGCGCCGCCGCGTGCCCGGGCGAGCGCGTGGCGCTGAAGAACGGCTGGCTCAGGCGCGTGTCGAACAAGCGCTGGGCCGTGATCAGCGTGGGACTGATCAGCGGTGACGGCCGCGACTACGCCGTCGCGGTCCTCACCGAGGGGAGCCCCGAAGTGGGGTACGGGATCGCGACGGTCGAAGGCGTGGCGGAACGGATCATGCGGGAGTTTCGGAGATGCTCGGCGTGACCAGCCGGTAGCCCACCCCGCGTACGGTCTGGATGAGCTGGTCGTCCTCGTCGCCCAGCCGGGCCCGCAGCCGCTTGACGTGCACCGCGATGGTGTTGGTCGAGGTGTTGGCGGCGGCGTGCCAGACATGGCGCATGATCTGCTCGCGCGTGACGGTGCGGTCGGCGTTGCGCATCAGATACTGCAGGAGCTCGAACTCCCGCAGCGGCAGGTGCACGGCGCGGCCGCCGACGCGTACCTGGTAGGCCTGGACGTCGAGCTCGACGCCGCCGACGGCCAGGACCTTGCGCGACTCCGGTGAGGCCGCCTGGATGAAGGGCAGCAACTCGGGCACGCGGTAGGGCCTGGCCACACAGGCGGCCGCGCCCGCCGCGAGAGCGCGTACCGCCTGCTCGGCGTGCCCCTCGTCAATGCCGAGCAGCACCGGTACGGCGCGCGCCACCCGGACGGCGCGGACGAACTCCACCGCGTCGATGACCGGCAGCGTGGCCGAGACCAGCACGACGTCAGGCTGCAGCGCGCCGGCCTGCAGCAGGCCCTGAGCGCCGTCGGAGGCGCCTGAGACGGCCACGCCCTCCTGTTCGAGGGCCGCGGCCAGCTCCTCCACGACGGCGCTGTCGGGGTCGGCGATGAGCAGTATGGGCTTCGTCCTCGTGTCCCCGTTCATCGTGGATGCCCCCTGCAGGTGGGTCATCAGCCGAAGCGCCCCGTGATGTAGTCCTCGGTGGCCTTCTGGGATGGATTGGTGAACATGCGGGACGTCTCGTCCATCTCGACCACCTTGCCGGGCTTGCCCTGCTCAGACAGGTTGAAGAACGCCGTCCTGTCGCTGACCCGGGCGGCCTGCTGCATGTTGTGGGTGACGATGACGATGGTGTACTGGTCCTTCAGCTTGGCCATGAGGTCTTCGATGGCCAGCGTGGAGATCGGGTCGAGGGCCGAGCAGGGCTCGTCCATCAACAGCACCTGCGGCCTGACCGCGATGGCCCGGGCGATGCAGAGCCGCTGCTGCTGACCGCCGGACAGGCCCGCGCCGGGCTTGTTGAGGCGGTCTTTGACCTCGTTCCAGAGGTTGGCGCCCTTCAGCGACTCCTCGACGATGCCGTCCATCTCCGACTTGCCGACGCGGCCGTTGAGGCGCAGGCCCGCGGCGACGTTCTCGTAGATCGACATCGTGGGGAACGGGTTCGGGCGCTGGAAGACCATGCCGATCATCCGGCGGACCGAGACGGGCTCGACGGTGGGGGCGTACAGGTCCTCGCCGTCGAGCAGCACCTTGCCCTCCACGCGCGCGCCGGGGATCACCTCGTGCATGCGGTTGAGCGTGCGCAGGAAGGTCGACTTGCCGCATCCGGACGGGCCGATGAACGCGGTGATCGAGCGGGGCTCGATGGTCATCGACACGTCCTCGATCGCCTTGTGCGAGCCGTAGTACGCGTCGAGACCCGAGACCTGAATCTGCTTGGACATTGCGGTGGTTACCCCCTATCGGGCCCTGGCAGGCGAGCGCCACCACGCGATCAGGCGCGCCACCAGGTTGAGCAGCATGACGATCAGGATGAGCGTGAGGGCTCCGGTCCAGGCCCGGTCGACGGCGGTGTCGTTGGGACGCGCCGCCTGGTCGAAGACGAAGAGCGGAAGGCCCATCTGCGGCCCGCTGAACGGGTCGTGGTTGATGGAGTTGGTGAAGAACACCGTCATCAGCAGAGGCGCGGTCTCGCCGGCGACGCGGGCCACGGCCAGCATGACGCCGGTGACGATGCCGGTGAACGCCGTCGGCAGCACGACCTTGACGATCGTGCGCCACTTGGCCACGCCCAGCGCGTACGAGGCCTCCCGCAGGTCGTTGGGAACCAGCCGGAGCATCTCCTCCGCGGACCGGACGACCGTCGGCATCATGAGGATCGACAGCGCGAGCGCGCCCGCCCAGCCGGAGTACTCGAAGCCGAGGAAGAGGATCCAGAACGCGAAGACGAACAGGCCGGCGACGACCGAGGGGATGCCGGTCATGACGTCGACGAAGAAGCTGATGGCGCGGCTCAGGCGGCCGTTGTTGCCGTACTCGACCAGGTAGATCGCGGTGAACAGGCCGATCGGCACCGAGATGACGCCGGCCAGCAGCACCTGCGTCAGCGTGCCGATGATCGCGTGGTAGGCGCCGCCGTGGGCGTCCCTGGCGCCGATGCCGTTCATGGAGTGAGTGAGGAACTCAAGGTCGAAACGGGCCAGGCCGTTGGAGATGACGAGCCAGAGCACCGACACGAGCGGTACGACGGCCGCCGCGAACGCAAGATAGACCAGGCCCTGGACGACCCGGTCCTTGATTCTGCGGCTGGTGGAGATGTGCTGGATGGTGGTCATGCGCCGGCCCTCGCGTACTCCTTACGGCGGTTGATGATCATCCGTGCGGCCATGTTGACCAGCAGCGTGATGACGAACAGCACCAGACCCGAGGCGATCAGCGCGCCCCGGCCGATGTTGTTGGCCTCACCGAAACCGTTGGCGATGTTCGCGGCGATGCTGTTGGCGTGCGGCGTCAGGATCTCGAAGGTGATGTCGAAGGTCGCCGGGAAGATCAGCGCGACGGCGATGGTCTCGCCCATGGCGCGGCCGAGGCCGAGCATGGCGGCGCTGATGACGCCCGGGCGGCCGAACGGCAGCACGGCCATCTTGATCATTTCCCAGCGGGTGGCGCCGAGCGCGAGCGCCGCCTCCTCGTTCATCTTCGGGGCCTGGAGGAAGACCTCACGGGAGATGGCCGCGATGATCGGCAGGATCATGATGGCCAGCACGATGGCGCCGGCCAGCATGGTCTTGCCGCCGACGATGCCTTCTCCGGCGAACAGCGGGAACCAGCCGAGGTTCTCGTTCAGCCACTGCGACGGGGTGCGCAGCAGGGGCACGAGGAAGGCCACGCCCCACAGGCCGTAGACCACGCTGGGCACGGCGGCGAGCAGGTCGATGAGGTAGCCGAGCGGGGCGGCGAGCCGGCGGGGCGCGTAGTGCGAGATGAACAGCGCCACGCCGACGGCGATCGGAGTGGCGATGACCAGCGCGAGCGCGGAGCTGAAGACCGTGCCGAAAGCGAGCGCGGCGATGCCGAAGACCTGCTGGCTGTTCGGGTCCCAGGTCCGCTCAGTGAAGAAGTTGGCCTCGTTCGCCCGCAGGGCCGGGATCGCCTCGCTGATGAGGAACACGGCGATGGCCGCCATGATCGCCAGGAGGATGATGCCCGCCGCGGTGGACACGATGCGGAAGGGTGCTTCACCATGGCTGCGCCGCGAGGCGGACCGGTGCTTGACCGGCCCGCCTTCACGGGTACGAACGTTGGTTGTCATGGATTCTTAGGAAATCGCCTCGACAGCGGTGCGGACCTTGGTGAGCAGCTCGCCCGACAGCGGGGCGTAACCCAGCTCGGTCAGTGCCGCCTGGCCCTCGTCGCTGGACGTGTACTGGAGGAAGCCCTTGACGACCTTCGCCTCCTCGGCCGGCAGGCCCTTCTCGCAGGTGATCTCGTACGTCACCAGCACGATCGGGTACGCGCCCGGGGTCTTCGTGGCGTAGTCGATCGACAGGGCAAGGTCGTTGCCGGTGCCGGTGATCTCGGCGGTCTCGACCGTCTTGGCCGCGCTCTCCGCGGTGAGCTCGACGAACTCGCCCGCGCCGTTGGCGACCTTGGCCGTCTGGAGCGCGGAGTTCTCGGCGTAGGAGAGCTCGACGTAGCTGATGGCGCCCTCGGTGCCCTTCACCGAGGAGGCGATGCCGTCGGAGCCCTTGGAGCCCTGGCCCTTGGCCTCGGCAGGCCACGCCTTGCCCGGCTCGTGCGGCCAGTCGGTCTCGGCCGTGGCCTTGAGGAACTTGGTGAAGTTGTCGCTGGTGCCCGACTCGTCGGAGCGGTGGAACGCCTGGATCGGCGTGGACGGCAGCTGCGCGTCAGGGTTTTCGGCCTTGATGGCCGCGTCGTCCCACTTGGTGATCTTGCTGTTGAAGATGCCGGCCAGCGTCTTGGGGGACAGCTGGATGCCGTCGACGCCGGGCAGGTTGTAGACGACCGCGACCGGGCCGGTCACCATCGGGATGTTGATGGCCTTGCCGGTCTTGCAGCGGGCGTCGGCCTGCGGGGCCTCGTCCTCCTTCAGCGCCGAGTCGGAGCCGGCGAAGGCGACCGTGCCCTGGATGAACGACTGCACACCCGCGCCGGAGCCGCTGGGCTGGTAGTTGAGGGTGACACCGGGGTTCGTGGCCGTGAAGTTCTTCGTCCACTCGGTGATCGCGTTGGCCTGGGCCGAGGAGCCCGCGGCGTTGATCGTACCGCTCAGACCTGCGTCGTTCCCCGCGGCGGCGGCCGATGAGGTGGCACCGGCCTGGGGGTTGTTGTTGTCTGTGCCGCACGCAGCGAGCGAGAGCGCGCCGGCGAGGGCGACGGCGGCGAGCCGGCCTGCATACTTCACGGTTTGGGTCCTCCCACTTGGTCCTTAGTCGCCATGAAAGCTATGCGGCCAAGGTGACTCACACCCCCTGACAAGGGTGAACGTTCGGTGAACGCGCCAGGTCACCCTCATGATGGGTGGTATGACTTATCGCGTTTGCGTGGTGTGCATGGGGAACATCTGCCGCTCGCCGATGGCCGAGGTCGTCCTCAGGAAAACCCTCGAAGACCGCGGGCTCGGCGACCGCGTCACCGTCGAGAGCGCCGGGACCGGCGGCTGGCATGTGGGCGGCCCCATGGATGAACGAGCGCTGGAGATCCTCACCTGGAACGGCTACGACGGCAGCGCCCACCGGGCCCGGCAGTTCACCCGCGACTGGTTCGACCGCTACGACCTCGTGCTGGCCATGGACCGGGACAACGTGGCCACCCTCAGCCGGATCGCGCCCCCGGACGTGGAGGTCCGGCTGTTCCGCTCGTTCGATCCGTCAGCGCCGGAGGGCGCCGAGGTGCCGGACCCCTACTACGGCGGCCGGGAGGGGTTCGAGGAAGTGCTCGCGCTGGTCGAGGCGGCCTCTGAGGGCGTCGCCAAGCACATCGCCGATGAGATCGACTGAGGACCTGGGCGCCTCCCACGGCTGGCGGCTGCAGCGGGGGGTGCTGGACGACGGGCGCGAGGTCTTCGTGAAGACCGGTACGGCGTCGGACGTCTTCGCCTCCGAGGCGGCCGGGCTGCGGTGGCTGGGCGAGGTCATCGACGTTCCCGAGGTCGTCGAGGTGGGGCCGGACCGGCTGGTGTTGTCCTGGGTGCACGCCGAGTCGCCGAGTCCCGCGGCGGCCGAGCGGTTCGGGCGGTCGCTGGCCCGGCTGCACCGGGCGGGCGCGCCGGGTTTCGGGGCGCCGTGGCCGGGGTTCATCGCCACACTGCCGATGGACAACGCGCCCGCCGATGACTGGCCGGAGTTCTACGCCGCGCGGCGGGTGCTGCCGTTCCTGCGGATGGCGCGGCTGCCGGCGTCCGACGTCACGCTGGTGGAGCGGGCGGTGGAGCGGTTCTCCGAGGTGGCCGGGCCGGCCGAGCCGCCCGCGCGGATCCACGGGGATCTGTGGAGCGGGAACGTGTTGTGGTCGGGCGGGTCGGGGGTGCTGATCGACCCGGCGGCGCACGGCGGGCATCGGGAGACCGACCTGGCGATGCTGGAGCTGTTCGGGCTGCCGTACCTGGACCGGGTGCTGGGGGCATACCAGGAGGAGTGGTCGCTCGCGGCGGGATGGCGGGAGCGGGTACCGCTGCACCGGCTCCATCCGCTGCTCGTGCACGTGGTGCTGTTCGGGGGCGCGTACCGGGACGGCCTCATGAACGCCGTGCGGCGGGTGCTGGCGCTCTAACCGGTCTGGCGCCTGCGGTATGCCCGTTGCCGGCAGGCCCGCGAGCAGTAGACGCGGGGGCGGCCCGAGTCGGCGGGCTCCAGCGGTGTGCCGCATTCCCCGCAGGTTCCGTCACGGATTTCGTCACGCCGTCGGATGAGAGCCTCGATGCCGTCGAGAAGCCGGGCCAGGCCGAACTCGAAGGAGTCCTCCGGGTGGTCCCAGCCGCCCGCCTCCCACAGGTGGGAGAGCGCGGGGTAGCGGTCGAGGCGGTCGTACAGGGAGTCGCGGGCGCCCCACCACTCCTGCTCGGACACGCCGCTGCGGCGCTCCTCGCGCTGGGTCTCCACCAGGAGCAGGGCCTCGGCGTCGATGAAGCGGGCGACCACGCCCGCGGCCGCGATCACCTCGGACGGGCGCAGCGCGGTGCCGGTCAGCGCGCCGAGCATCTCGTCGTAGCGGGCGACCGCGTGGGGCCCGGGGACGTGGCGGGTGCCGCGGATCTCGGCCAGCCACGGGTGCCGCCGGCGCAGCCGCCACGCCTGGCGGGCGACCGCCTCCAGGCGGGTACGCCAGTCGCTCCCGGCGCCCGCCTCCGGATGCTCGGCCAGGACCGCGTCGCGCATGAGATCGACGAGGTGGTCGCGGCCGGGCACGTGCCGGTAGAGCGACATCGTGGTGAAGCCGAGCCGGTCGGCCACCTTGCGCATGGACAACCCCGCGAGCCCCTCGGCGTCGGCCAGCTCGATGGCCGCGCGCACGATGCGGTCGAGGCTCAGGCCCTGCCGCGGCTCACGTTCCCGCTCCCGCCACAACAGCTCGACCGCGTGGTCGGGGTCTTGCGTCATTGGCGCCTCCCTCGTTTATGGTGTACTACTACGTGTACGGCATAAACAGCAAAGGCGGTTCGCATGTTCCAGCTCCATGTCGCGCCCTCCGGCGACGACTCCTGGCCAGGCACGATCGAGCGTCCGCTGGCGACGCTGGAACGCGCCCGGGAGGCGGCCCGTGAGGTCTCCGGCGGCGCGGTCGTCAACCTCAGGGGCGGCCTCCACGTCCTCGACCGCCCCTTCGAGCTCACCGAGGCCGACTCAGGCACGGTCTACCAGGCGTACGGCGGCGAGGAGGCCGTGATCAGCGGCGGCCGGCGGATCACCGGGTGGCGGGAGCGCGACGGCGTCTGGCTCGCCGAGGTCGGCGATCTGGAGACCCGTCAGCTCACCGTGGACGGCCGCCGGGCGTCCCGCGCCGCTCGCGACGGCCTGCCCGGCACGGCCGTCCAGACCGAGACCGGATACGTCACCGACGCCCCGCTCGGCTGGCGCAGCCCGGGCGACGTCGAGTTCGTCTACCGAGGTGTCTACCCGTGGACGGAGGCCCGCCTGCCGGTGGCCTCGGTCTCGGACGAGGGCGGCTCGATCACCATGGCGCAGCCGGGCTTCGGGCTGGCCATGAATCTGTACGACTACAGCTGGCAGGGCATGCCGGCGCGCGGCCCCGGCCTGCCGACCCGGATCGAGAACGACGCGAGCTTCCTCACCGAGCCGGGCACCTTCGTGCTCGACCGTTCCCGGCCGGGCGACCACGTGCTGCTGTACCTGCCGCGGCCGGGGGAGGACCCGGCGCGCACGCACGTGGTGGCGCCGGTGCTGGAGACGCTGGTCAGGGTGACGGGGGCGCGGGACGTGGCGTTCAGGCAGCTCGTGTTCGCCGACGCCACCTGGCTGCGGCCCGGGCGACCGGCTGGCTTCCCGCACTACCACGGCAACGGCTTCTACGAGGGCGGCGACGTCGAGAAGGCGATGCTGGACGACGGATTCGTGACGTATCCCGCGAGTTCCGTCACGATTCCGGCCTGCGTGACGTTCGAGGACACGACCGGCGCGGTGGTCGAGGGCTGCCGGTTCACCCGGCTCGGCGCCTCGGGGCTCGGCATCACGGGCGGAGAGGGCCTCACCGTACGCGGCTGCGGCTTCGACACGCTGTCCGCCGGAGCGATCGTGGTGTCGGGCAGCCGGGAGACCACGGTCGAGGATAACCGGATCCGCGAGGTGGGGCTGGAGTTCAGCGGCTCGCCGGGCATCTCCGTGACCGGTACGCACGGCTGCGTCATCGCCCGCAACGAGGTCGCCGACGTGCCGCACTGCGGCATCGTCGCCGGGCCGGGCCGGGGCACCCGCATCCTGCGCAACCTCACCTCCAACACCATGAAGGCACTGGCCGACGGGGGCGGCGTCTACCTGTCGGGGCCGCAGGGCGACTCGGCCGCGGACGGCGCGGTGGTACGGGGCAACGTCATCAGGGACACCCTCACGCCGTACAACTTCGGGCTCTACACCGACTACGGCGCCAGCTGGGTGACCCTCGAGGAGAACGTCGTCCTGCGGGCCGACAACACCGCCGTGCTGCACGTCGCGCCGCCTTTGGAGAACGTCGTCTACCGGCGCAACTTCTGGGACGCCGACCCGCTGGGGCACGACGACCCGCCCGCCGGGGTGACCTACGAGGGGAATGTGACCATCAAAGATGAACGCGAGCTGAACGCCACCACCGCCCACCTCCAGTCACAGGCCGGTCCGCGCGCCTAGCCCAGGATGGTGGTGCCGTTGAGGCGGTTGATCACCTCGTCGTGCAGGACGCCGTTCGTGCAGACCAGGCTGCCGCCCTCCAGGCCCCGCACGCCGGCGACGTCGGTCCAGACGCCGCCGGCCTCCTCGACGATCACGGTGAGCGCCGCCATGTCCCACGGCGACAGCTCTGGCTCGGCCGACAGGTCCACCGAACCCTCGGCGACCATCATGTGCGACCAGAAGTCGCCGTACGCGCGGGTCCGCCAGCAGGAGCGGCCCAGGTCGAGGAAGTTCTCCAGCCGGCCCGTCTTCTCCCAGCCACCGAAGCTGCTGTACGAGAACGAGGCGTCCTCCAGGGACGACACCGACGACACCTGCATGCGGGTGGCCTTCGTCAGGCTCTTTCCGGTCCACGCCCCGCCCTCGGAGGCCGCCCACCAGCGCTTGCCGAGCGCGGGGGCCGAGACCAGGCCGACGACGACCCGTCCGTACTCCATGAGGGCGATCAGCGTGGCCCAGACGGGGACGCCGCGGACGTAGTTCTTGGTGCCGTCGATGGGATCGATGATCCACGAACGGGCGCCCCAGCCGGTCTTGCCGAACTCCTCGCCCACGACCGCGTCCCGCGGCCTGGCCCGGCGCAGCGTTCCCCTGATGGTCTCCTCCACCGCGCGGTCGGCGTCGCTGACCGGCGTGAGATCGGGCTTGGTCTCGACCTTGAGGTCGACCGCCTTGAACCGCCGCATGGTCAGGTCATCGGCGGCATCCGCCATGACATGCGCGAGACGAAGATCATCGTTATAACCCTGCACGGTCGCCCACGCTACCGTGTCGCTTATCCAGACATCAGTGGCCAACGCCCCTTTTCTGGTAACACCTATTCCAGTTACCCACCAGTAGCATGTCCACCATGTCGACAGATATCGGTGGTCTGCTGCTGGAGAGCGTCCCGTTCGCCCGGACTCTGGGGGTGGTTTTCGACGCCGTGTCGGAGGGGCGGGCGGTGTGCCACGTGCCCGACCGCGACGACCTGCGCAACCACGTGGGCGGGCCGCACGCCGGGGTGCTGTTCACGCTCGCGGAGACGGCGTCGGGGGCGGCCGTGCTGTCGGTCTTCGGCGATCAGCTGGGGCGTGCCGTACCGCTGCCGACGACGGCCACCATCGACTTCCGCAAGGTGGCGATGGGGGAGATCCGCGCGGAGGCGCGGCTGCTCGCGGAGCGCGAGGAGGTGCTGCGGCGGCTGGAGGCGGGGGAACGGCCGGTGTTCGACGTCGCCGTGGACCTCACGAACGCCGACGGCACCCTCGTCTCCGCCCTCACGGTCACCTGGACCCTCCGCCCCAACCGCCCCTGACGCGCACTCGTTGCCCGAGCCCGTCCGGTGAGCGCATGAGCGCTTCCCGGCCAGGGTCGGCAGATCGCGTTCAGGAGCCGAGGGTCAGTCGGTCGTCGGGTCAAGCGCCGGCGGGAAACGCTCCTTCACGTCAGCACTGTCAGTCGTTGGCGGGATCGTCGCGGTGGGGGGATTCCTCTGGGGTTCCCTCGCGGCTGGACAGCAGGCGGCGGAGGGATTCCAGGCGGTGGTGGTCGGCGTTGCCGGCCGCTACCCAGGCGTCGAGGGCACAGCCCTCGCCCAGGTGTGTGCAGCCCTTCGGGCACTCGACCGTGCCCTCCACCAGGTCGGGGAACGCCGCCAGCACCGTCTCCACCGACACGTGGGCCAGCCCGAAGCTGCGTACGCCCGGGGTGTCGATGATCCAGCCGCCCTCGGGGAGCTCCAGGGCGACGGCCGAGGTGGACGTGTGGCGGCCCCGGCCGGTGACCGCGTTGACGTGGGAGACGGCTCGGTTGGCGTCCGGGACGAGCGCGTTGACCAGCGTGGACTTGCCGACCCCCGAATGCCCGACCATGACGCTGATGCGGCCCGTCAGGTGGTCGCACAGCTCGTCGAGCGGCCCGCCCTTGTGGACCACGACGTGCGGGACGCCGAGCGGCTCGTAGAGGGACAGCAGCTCGCCCGGCGGCGCGAGGTCGGACTTGGTGAGGCAGAGCAGCACGTCGATCTCGGCGTCGAACGCGGCCACCAGGATGCGGTCGATCATGCGGGGCCGCGGCGGCGGGTCGGCCAGCGCGGTGACGATGACGAGCTGGTCGGCGTTGGCCACGATCGGGCGTTCGATGCCGTCGGTGTCCTCGGTGTCGTCGGCCGAACGGCGCAGCATCGACGTGCGGGGCTCCACGCGTACGACACGGGCCAGCGTGTCGGGGCGGCCTGACACGTCACCGACCAGGGCCACCCTGTCGCCTACGACGACGCCCTTGCGTCCCAGCTCGCGGGCCTTCATGGCGACGACCAGCCTGGGCTGTGGCGGCTTGCGCTTCTGGGCCGAGCCCTTCGGCCGCTCCGGCTCGACCAGCGTGGTGTAGCGGCCCCGGTCGACCGCCACCACGAATCCCTCGACGGCATCCTCGTGCGCAGGACGAATGCGAGTCCTCGGCCGCGAACCCTTGCCCGGCCTGACCCGTACGTCGTCCTCGTCGTATTCCCGCTTTCTCAGCGGTCCGCTCCCATACGCTCGCTTCCCCTCTGTCTCTGTCTTTCGGCCTGTGGTGTCACGGCCTCTGAGCTCTCGCCCGCCGGCTTCTCGGCCCGGGGCGAGTGTGCCCTGTGCTGTCCGTCTCCGGCCTGTCCGTCTCCGGCCTGTCCGGTTCCGTCAGGCCCGGTTCCCGACGTCGTGGGTATCCCTGACGCTCCGGCCCCGGCGTGCCGGACGCGCCGGCCTCTGGAGCCACGGACGTCCTGAGGCGCGCGCCCGTACCGGACGTCGTGAGCCGTCCTCGATGTTCGAGGCCCCGCCGTTCCGGTGCTCGGCGTCGGGGGTGTCCCCGAGGTGCCGGTGCCCGGCGTCCCGGCTCTCTCGGTGTCGAACGTCGTGAACGTCCCGGTCGTTCCGGGTGCGGGGCTCCGAGGCGTCACTCTTCGCGAAGGCCGGGCCTGCGGAAGGGGAGCCGCCGGAGGGTTTCCCGCTGTGAGGGCGCCGGGCACGGCCGTAGCCCGTCGGGCGCCGGTGTGCGCGGCTGTTGGCGTGGCACGTGCCACCCGGGATGAACGGGCGGCGGCGTGCCGGTAGATGTCTGCGTGGTCCTGCGGACAGCGCGTCATCACGTGCTGCCCTTTTCCCGGGGTGCCCGGTGCGCCGATCGCGAAACCAGGCTCCACGGACACTCGGCTGTCACGGCTGCTCATGGGCATGCGGACGCCCCACCCGAGTCGGCAAGGGCCGCGATCGGGCCGGCAGCGTCAGCTACCAGCCTCCCGCCATCGCCTGCCATAGGAGTGAGAGCGGTGTTCGGAGCGGCACTTGCCAAGGGGACAACGGCACCGGTCGCCGGGTGCACGGCGCCGTCGTTCATCCGGGTAAGGGGGTCGGCCTCCCCGGTGGCGTCCCTTGCGGCTGGGTGAGCCAGGGCTGAGTGGGCCAGGGCCGGGTGAGTCAGGGT
>NZ_SMKQ01000220.1 GCF_004348995.1 Nonomuraea terrae | reverse complement strand
CTCCAGCCCCGGATCCCCCCACGTCGCCCGAAAGACCAACGGCGAACGCAGCCACACCGCCTGAAGGACCGGAGCCGAACGCGTGCTCCATGGGGCCGGTGTCGAGCGGGCACCTGCCGTCCGAACAGGAGCCGACGGAGTGAAGGCCGGGGCGGTCCGGCGAGGAGCCCTCAGTGTCCGGGGAATCGAAGGCTTTGGCACGTTCCGGATCCGTGACAGGCGGCGAAGGGTCGGAGGCCGCGAATCGGTAACCGCCCGGGGTGCCGGTCGCTTCCGGTTCGGCGAGCGGGCCTGCGCCGGAAGGGCCGTACGGTGAGCGCTGCTCCGGCACCGCGAACGGCGGCGCCGGAGCGCGCAGGATGTGCGGCGGGGGCGAGCGCAGCACCTCCGCTGGCACGTCGCCGGTCGACTCCCCCAGCAGCTCGAACAGCAGCTCCCTGCTGGTCGGACGGTTGCGCGCGTCCTTGTCCAGGCACGCCGCCACGAGCGTGCGCAGGCGTCCGTCGAGGCGGCCGAGCTCGGGCGGCGCGGTGAGGATGCGGTGCAGCACGGGCGCCACGGAGTCCTGCCCGAACGGCGCCGACGCGTTGGCCGCGAAGCACATCGTCGCGCCCCACGAGAACACGTCCGCCGCGCCGGTGACCGCCGAGGCGGTGATCTGCTCGGGCGCCATGTACGCGGGCGTGCCCACCCCCCGGCCGCTCACCGTCGCCGCCGCGTCCAGCGCCTTGGCCAGCCCGAAGTCGATCACCCGCGGCCCGTCCGAGCCGAGCAGCACATTCTGCGGCTTGAAGTCGCGGTGCACGATCCCGGCCCGGTGGATGGCCGTGAGCGCCGTCGCCGTGCTGACGGCCAGGCGTTCCAGCGCGCCGCCGCGCCGGGGCCCGGTGAGGGCGACCTCCCGCTGGAGGGACGGGCCGTCGACGTACTCGCTCACGATGTACGGCCGGCCCTCGTCGAACCCGGCGTCGATCACCTGGGCCGTGCAGAACCTCGCCACATGCTTGGCCAGCTCCACTTCCCGCAGGAACGCCGCCTGCTCGTCCCCCACGGGCCCGTGCAGCAGTTTGACCGCGTACGTCTCACCGCCCCGCGAACCGAGGTACACCGTGCCCTGTCCGCCCTCACCCAGGCGTCCGGAGAGTTCGTACTCCCCGAGCCGATGCGGGTCCCCCGTCCTGAGCGGCTGCGCCGTTGGCACGGGAGCGCCTCCCCTCGCCGCCACCCTTTCTGCTCTCTACTGAAAGCAACCGCGCGCGAACAGTCAACGGTGTGCAGGGCAATCGCGGCCTGACCGTGACACGGCAGGTCACGCGGCGCTGGAGACCGTGCCCGAATACGTCACTTCTTCCTCACCCGCGCGCGTCACCTTGATGACCGTCCGGTCGGCCTCGCCGAACCGCGGCATGACCGGGGCGGTGGACTTCTCGCCTGAGCCCGTCCACGCCCCTTCCGCTACGGATCCGTGCGCGGCGCGCAGCCAGAGCAGCAGTCCGGCCACCACCACGACCACCGCGATCGCGGCGGCGAGGACCATCCGGCGGCCCCCGACGGATGATCCTCTGTCCGGTGATCCGTCACCGGCCGGGGGCTGGGCGCTCGCGGGGAAGGGCCGTTCCCGGCCGGTGATCACGGGAAAGCTCGTCGTCGGGTCAGGATCGGTGATCACCGGCCCCGAGTCCTCACCACCGGCGCCGGACGTGGGAGAAACAGGGACAGTCGTGTCGGCATCCCCGACCTCCACAGCCCCGGCGCCGTCAGACCCACCCGATCCACGACCATCACATCCGGAGGACGCGGCGGGTTCGGTGACGTCAACACCTTCGCGCTCGACCCCACCGGTTTCCCCGCCGTCGGCATCGAGCCCGGCATCCTCCACGCGCGCCGGTGCGGCGTCCTCCGCCGCCGACCCGGTGGAGCGGGCACCGCGAGGAGCGACCTGGGTGACGTCGGCATCGTCATCGGTGAAGCGACTCTCACCATCGCCGGGCACACTGAAGTCCGCCTGGAACGGTTCGGTCGCATCGAGGTCCGCGCCATCGGCCCCGGATCCGGCCTCGTGGGCCGCATCCCCGGCCGCACCGGCCCCGCTCGGGTCAGGCGCGGCCGCCCCAGAGCCCCCGGTTCCGGCGGCGTCAGGGCCAGGAGCGGCGGAGGCGCCGATGGCGACCATCGCGCCCGAGGTCAGCACGTCCGACCCGATCCGGTCCTGCCCCAGCAGCAGCCGCAGCACCTCCTCAGCGTCCGGCCGGTCCCCCGGCTCGGGCGCCAGGCACGCCTCCACGATCTCGCGCAGTCTGCCGGTCAGCGCGCCCACGTCCGGTCGCCCGTACAGGACGCGCGCCAGCACCTCCTGGTACGTGCCCCCCGCGTACGCGTTCCGTCCCGTGGCCGTGAACACCATGGTCAGGCCCCACGCCCACAGGTCCGTTGCCGGCCCGGCGGACTCACCCTTGATCCGTTCGGGCGCCATGTACGCGGGTGTCCCCATCGGCAGGTGCCCGGTGGAGGCGGTGGAGTCCTTGAGTCGGGACACCCCGAAGTCGATCACCCGGGGCCCGTCCAGCCCGAGCAGCACATTGCCCGGTTTGAAGTCGCGGTGCACCACCCCGGCCCGGTGGATCGCTCCCAGCGCGGTGGCGGTGCCGATGGCGAGCCGGTCGAGCGATCCGCCCCGCCGCGGCCCCTGGCCGAGCACGAGCTCGCGCAGCGACGGCCCTTCGACGTACTCGCTCACCAGGTAAGGACGGTCGCCGTCGAGGTCGGCGTCGAGCAGTTGAGCCGTGCAGAACGCCGCCACCCGCCGGACCGCCTCGACCTCGCGGAGGAACCGGCGCCGCACGGAGGGGTCGTCGGACAGGCTGGCGTGCAGGAGTTTGACGGCGACCTGCGCCCCTTGGGGCGAGTGGCCGAGGTAGACGACGCCCTGGCCCCCTTGGCCGAGCCTGCGTGTCAGCCGGTACGCCCCCAGTTGCCGAGGGTCATCGGCGCGAAGCTCGGACATATACCCCCATTATGCCCACGCCCTCAAGAGCGCCGACCAACCGCCCAACGCTCAAGCGGCCACACTGGAGCGGGGACCGTCACGAACGCCTGCCGCCGGACCTCCCGGAGGGCGATAGCCTCGTCTCGTGCTGGAAAGGATCGCCGCCACCCGCTACGTGACCCCGCTGCGGGAGGGCGGGTCGCTGCCGGGCGTCGTCGAGGCCGACGACCTCGGCACCTACGTGGTGAAGTTCCGCGAGGCGGGCCAGGGGCGGCGGGTGCTGGTCGCCGAGATCATCGCCGCCGAGCTGGGCCGGAGGCTCGGGTTCAGGACCCCTGAGCTCAAGCTCATCGACCTCGACCCGCAGCTCGGCATCCGCGAGCCCGACGAAGAGGTGCAGGACCTGCTCAAGGCCAGCACGGGGCTCAACCTGGCGGTCGACTTCCTGCCCGGCGCGCTCGGGTTCGAGCCGCTGGCGTGGGTGGCCGATCCGCGGTTCGCGGCGCGGGTGGTGTGGTTCGACGGCCTCATCCACAACATCGACCGCAGTTGGCGCAACCCCAACCTGCTGGTCTGGCACCGCGACACGTGGCTGATCGACCACGGCGCCGCGCTGTGGTTCCACCACAACTGGAAGACCGCCGACCCGCAGCGGCCGTTCGACGCGGGCGACCACGTGCTCGCCCCCTTCGCCGCGGACGTCGAGGCGGCGGGCGCGGAGCTGGCCGGGCAGATCACCCGGGAGCTGCTGGAGACGGTGACGGCGCTGGTGCCGGACGAGTGGCTGGACGGCGAGCCGGGCTTCGCCGCGCCGGGCGAGGTGCGCGAGGCGTACGTCGGCCATCTGCTGCGAAGGGCGCACGGGCCGCGCGAGTGGCTGGTGCGCGCCCAGCAGCGCGAGGCGCCGAAGGCAGGTCCCGGGTCGGTCGGCGAGTTCTGGCGGGGAGGCTCCCGATGAGCAGGGACGTCTACGAGTACGCGGTGATCCGCGTGGTGCCCAAGGTCGAGCGCGGCGAGCTGATCAACGCCGGCGTGCTGCTCTACTGCCAGCCGCGCGACTACCTGTGCGCCCGCGTCGAGCTCGACCCCGCCCGGCTGCGCGCACTCGACCCGCACGCCGACGTCGACGGCATCTGCCGGGCGCTCAGCGCGTACGAGCTGGCCTGCGGCGACGAGCCTGGGCCGCTGACGGGCGAGCCGCTCGGCGGCAGGTTCCGCTGGCTGACGGCGCCGCGCAGCACGATCGTGCAGACGAGCCCGGTGCACGCGGGCCTCACCGCCGACCCCGACACGGAGCTGGCCCGCCTCTTCGACAAGCTCGTACGTCTCTAGAACAGCACTGTCTCTAGAACAGCACCCGTCTCTAGAACCGGTCTCTAGAACAGCACCGACATGAACGTGTCGACCTCACGGAAGCCCACCTTGCGGTAGACCGCGCGCGCCGAGGTGTTGAAGTCGTTGACGTAGAGCGTGACGATCGGGGCGAAGCAGCTCAGCGCGGCCTCCACCACGGCGGCCATCCCGGCCACGGCGTGCCCCCGGCCGCGCAGCTCGGGGTCGACCCAGACGCCCTGGATCTGGCAGGCGTACGGCGTCACGGCCCCGATCTCTGCCTTGAACACCACCCGCCCGTCGTCGATCCGGGCGTAGGAGCGTCCGATGCGGATCAGCTCGGCCACCCGCGTGCGGTAGAGGGCGCCGCCGTCACCGAGGTTCGGCGAGACGCCGACTTCCTCGGTGAACATGGCCACGCACGCCGGCAGCAGGATGTCGAACTCCTCCGGCCGGGCCCGCCGCACCAGCGGGTCGGCGGGGACCGGCGCCTTGTGCGAGGTCGCCATGACGGGCTGCGCCCAGCGGATGGCGCGGGCGCGCCCCCAGTGGGGCTCCAGGCGCTCCCACAGCAGGGAGACCGCGTCGACCGGCCCGACGATGGACGAGCAGCGCCGTCCCTGCTTGCGGGCGCGGTCGGCGAACGCGTGCACGGCCTCTGGACCGGCGTTGACCGGCACCATGTTGGCCCCGGCGTAACAGAGTGACACGAGGCCACCGCGCGGCCCGAACCCCCACATCTGCCCGCCCAGCCTCGCCGGGTTGAGTCCGACGGCCCGCACTCGGGAGGAGACGAAGACGTTGGCGACCGGGTCGCTGTCCAGCAGCGCGAGAACCTCGTCCCGGTCGTTGTCGTCGAGCACGCGCGACGCCGATGTACGCAGCATCACAGGGTCAGACTACGCGAAGGGTTACCGATTAGCTCATCTGGCGCTGTCCGCGGTAACCGTTTCTTGACATCATCTCCCGATGAGCGACCCGAGCACCCCCAGAACGCCGAGCAGTTCGGGTGTCTCCATCCGCTGCGCCGACGCCATGCGGGCCGCCGGGCGAGGCGCGGGTGAGGCGGCGCACGTGGCGTCGCGCGGCGGCAGCGAGCCGTCCCTCAGGTACGCGGCCAGGTGCCGGTCCACGCACTGGTTGCCGGCCAGCGACACCCCGTGGTTGCCGCCCTGCTCCAGGACCATGCGCGCGCGGGGGAACCGCTTCGCCATCGCCAGCGCCCCACGGTACGGCGTCGCGGCGTCGTGGCGGGACTGCAGGATGAGGAACGGCGGCAACTTCGGCGACGCCTTGACCTCGACGGGCGTGCCGCCGCGCACCGGCCAGAACGCGCACGGGGCGTTGTACCAGGCGTTCGGCCAGGTCATGAACGGCGCCTCGCGGTGCATCCTGGTCATGTCGGCCCGCCACTTGTCCCACCGGCGCGGCCAGGGGGCGTCGCTGCACTGCACGCCCAGGTAGACGGCGTAGCCGTTCTCGTCCTTGGCGTCGTTGCTGCCGTGCTTGGTGTAGACGTCGACCAGTCCGTCGACGTCGCCGTCGCGCACGTACGACGACCAGGCCTGGGCGAACTGCGGCCAGACCTTGTCGGTGTAGCTCGCGAAGGAGAAGGTGTCGTCGAGCTCACTCGGCCCGACGACCCCGCCGGCCGGGCGGGCGCCCAGCCGCTCGCGCATCGCGTAGAAGGCGAACGACGTCTGCTCGGCCGTCCTGCCCAGCTTGTAGGCGGAGTGGTGCCGGGCGACCCAGGCGAGGAACTGGCGGTGGCGGCGCTCGAAGGAGACGTTCTGCCGCAGGTTCGACTGGTACCAGACTGCGCCGGGGTCGACGGAGCTGTCCATCACCAGCCGCTTGACCCGCAGCGGGAAGAGTGTGGCGTAGACGGCCCCGAGGTAGGTGCCGTAGGAGTAGCCGAGGTAGCTGATCTGCTCCTCGCCGAGGGCGGCGCGGATGCGGTCCATGTCGCGGGCGGAGTTCGCCGTGGTCAGGTGCGGCAGCAACCAGGACCACAGGTTGCCGCAGCGGCCGGCGTACGCCTCGGCCCGGCCGAGCAGCACCCGCTCGTCGGCCTGTCCCCGCGGCACCGCGTCGGGCCGCGGCGGCCGGTAGTACGTGGCCGGGTCCACGCAGCGCAGCGACGGCTCGCTCGCTCCGACGCCGCGCGGGTCGAAGCCCACGATGTCGTAGCGGGCCCGCACGTCCGCCGGCAGGGACGCGGCCACGAACCGGGTCAGGTCACGCCCGGAGGCTCCCGGCCCACCGGGATTGATGAGCAGGGTGCCGAGGTGGTTGGCGTCCCTGGAGACCTTGGCCTTGACCCGGTTGAGCGCGATCTTGATCTGGTGTCCCATGGGCTCGCGGTAGTCGAGCGGCACGCGCAGCGTGGCGCACTCGACCTCCTCCGGCACCGGCTGTCCGTCGCGCTCGGGGCACGGCCCCCAGCCCGCCACGGACGGCACCGCTCTGACACCGCCGGCCACCGCCGTCCCGTCCGCGCTCCCGACTCCGGCGACGAGCACCGCCATTCCGGCGACGACCCCAACTAGTCGCTTCACCCGGCCCCCTTCCCTGTCATAAGGCCCTGTGATGCTCCCGCGAGCAACCGGCTCATGACGCTGGGTATGGGGAAATGCTTGCCATTCTGTAATCGCTCCATGGCGGGGCGTGGCGGCCGGGTCAGGTCAGGCGCGTTGCGCGTTGTCGTACAGCGCCTTGACGACGTCGCCGAAGTAGGGGCCGTACATCGTGCGCCGGTCGTCGCTGTACTTGAAGCTGCTCACCGACGTGATCCTGCCCCTGCCGGTGGCCGGGTCGAACCTGGTCATCCACGGCCCGCCGCTGGAGCCCGCCGTCATGGCGCAGCCCAGTCCCTGGTCGCGCGTCTGGCGGTGAGGGTCCTCCCGGAGCCGGCCCGCGCAGTAGACCAGACGGGTGCCGTCGTACGGCGGGTCGGCGGGGTAGCCGAAGCCGAACACCTGGCCCCCGCGCCCGGTGTTGAACGCGATCTCCTGCGCGCCCACCACGTCGGCGACGTGCCGGCCGCGCGAGGTGTTCAGGACGACCATGCCGACGTCGTAGTTGTCGTCGCCGCTGCGTGACCAGGGGCTCGCGACGAACATGCGTCGGGCGGTGTACTTCCCGTACGGGTGCGCTCCGGCCGTGCCGTACCCGGGGACGAACGTCCAGTTGGCGGCCCAGGCGCCGGCGCCGTCCTTGACGCAGTGGCCGGCGGTGACCACGACGTCGCGGTTGGCGCTCCTGATCGTGCTGGCCGAGCAGACGAAGTCGGCGCCCGACACGGTGAGGAACACCCGGCCGGTCGTCCTGGACACCAGGCCGCCCGTCATCCAGCGGGACCCGGCCGTGCTGGTGTCGGGGCGGGCCCCGGTCAGCCGGTTGGAGCCCATCAGCTCACGCGGGACGGCCAGGTCGGACCGCCCGCCCGACAGGTCGGGCAGCAGGCGGGCCACCTGGCCGGTGAGGCCGCGCTCGCCCGTGACGACGTCGAGCAGGCCGATGGGCAGGGCCTTGGCCATGCGTTCCGGCGTCCAGTAGTCGAGCACGCGCCGCTGGTCGGCGACGGTGCGGGCGGCGACGTGCTCGACGATGTCGCTGCGCTCGGCCCGATGAGCGAGCCCGTGAGCGGGCGCGACGGCCGGTTGTTCGGCCTGCTGCCGGCCCGGAGCCGCGCCGAGCAGCGCGGGTCCGATCAGCCCCGCCAGGAGCGGGACGGCCGCAAGCAGGGGGGTGCTCAGGGTCATGTCCCCCGAGTGTGCACTACGGGATGTGTTCTTGTGACTACTTTCGGTAAATTTCTCAGAGTGCGTTGGCGCTCTGAGCCGACTGGTAGACGGCCTGGGCCTCGTTCCCGAAATAGGGGCCGAACATCCAGTTGGGAGCGAAGTTGTATTTGAAGCTGTTGACGGAATTCTGCGTGCCGAGACCGGTCGATTCGTTGAAATTCAGCATCCACGGGCCGCCGCTCGATCCGCCCGTCATGTTGCAGGTCAGGCCGAGGTCGTCGCTCATGAGGACGTCGTCGAAGGTGCGCCCGCTGCAGTAGATCAGCCGCGACCCGTCGTACGGCGCCGCCGCGGGGTAGCCGAAGGCGTGCATCTGGCGGCCGCGCGGCTGGTTGAAGGCCACGCCCTGGCCGCCGACGACGTCGGTCAGCGACTTGCCGTTCAGCGGCGCGACGATGGCGGCGGCGACGTCGAAGTTGATGTCCTCGCGGGCGTTCCACTGCTGCGTGGTCAGCAGCCGGGTGGCGGCCCAGGTGCCGAACGGCCGGTTGCCGCCCGCGTAGCCGGGGACGAACACCCAGTTCGTGTGGAAGGCGCCGTTCAGCTTCACGCAGTGGCCGGCGGTGAGCACGACGCTCTTGTTGGCGCTGGTCACCGCCGTGCCGGAGCACGAGGAGTTGCGCCCCTGCGTGGTGAAGAAGACCCGGCCCGTGGTGCGCGTCACCGCGCCGCCGCTGGTCCACGGCGCGCCCGAGCTCCGGGCGGCCTGCGTCTCCACGCCGCCGCGGCCACGGGTGGGTGGAGCGGTCCACGGCGTGCCCTTGGCGGGCTCGTCGGCCGACAGTCCCGCCGCGCCCTGCTTGGGGGCGGGCGCGTCCAGCGGCTGGGCCGCCTCCATCCGGCTCTCCGTCCAGTACGTCACGACCTGCCGCCGTTCCGTGGGCGTGTCGGCGGCGGCCTGCTGGACGGGCTTCGGCCGCGCCTCGGCGGGCCCTTCCACGGTGGCCCGCGCCCCACCTGCGGGAATCAGCGCGGCGAGCGCGGCGACGGAAACCAGGACGACTTTGCGGTGCATTACGTACCTCCCGAAACTGGACATGGGCATGGAAGGTAGCGGCCCCAATATCCCGATTTCTCAGGATTTGCTTATTCGGATATAGCTGTATTCCGACATAAACTCACTGGCTTATCTCACGTCACACAAGGAAGGGATTTCGGGACGCGGGCGGCCCGGTGCCCGAGCGCGCCGCCGAGCGGGGACAATGGACGGGTGCATCAAGAGACCCTCCGCTCGGTGGTCGTGCTCGGCTCCACCGGCTCGATCGGCACCCAGGCCCTCGACGTCATCGCCGCCAACCCCGGCGGCTTCCGGGTCGCGGGGCTCGCGGCCGGCGGCGGCAAGATCGACCTGCTGGCCCGGCAGGCCGCCGACTTCGGCGTCGACGTCGTGGCGGTGGCCGACCCCGCGACCGTGCCCGCGCTGAAGGAGGCGCTGGCCGCGCGGGGTGTCCACCCCGAGGTGCTCGCCGGCGCCGAGGGCGTCGCCGAGGTGGCCGGCCGGCCGTGCGACATCGTGCTCAACGGCATCACCGGCGCGCTCGGCCTGACCTCCACGCTGGTGGCGCTGCGGGCCGGCCGCACGCTGGCGCTGGCCAACAAGGAGTCGCTGATCATCGGCGGCCCCCTGGTGAAACGGCTGGCCAAGCCCGGCCAGATCGTCCCGGTCGACTCCGAGCACTCCGCGGTGCAGCAGTGCCTGTGGGCCGCGGGCCCCGACGGCTACGACCCCTCGTGCGTCAGGCAGCTGGTGATCACCGCCAGCGGCGGGCCGTTCCGCGGCATGAAGCGCGAGGAGATGGCCGACGTCACGCCCGAGATGGCGCTGGCCCACCCGACGTGGTCGATGGGGCCGTTCATCACGATCAACTCCGCGACCCTGGTCAACAAGGGGCTCGAGGTGATCGAGGCCCACCTGCTGTTCGACCTCGGCTTCGACCGCATCGAGGTCGTCGTCCACCCGCAGTCGATCATCCACTCCATGGTCGAATACGTCGACGGCTCGACCATCGCGCAGGCCAGCCCGCCCGACATGCGGCTGCCGATCGCGCTCGCGCTCGGCCATCCCCGCCGGCTGCCCGGCGCCACCCCGCCGATCGACTGGACCAAGGCCCACACCTGGACGTTCGAGCCGCTCGACGACGCCGCGTTCCCCTCGGTCGCCCTGGCCAGACACGTCGGCGGCGAGGGCGGCACCGCGCCCGCCGTCTACAACGCCGCCAACGAGGCGTGCCTGGAGGCGTTCCTGCGGGGCGAGCTGCCGTTCCTGGGCATCGTCGACACGGTCGCGCGGGTCGTCGAGGAACACCAGGTGACCCCGGCAGACTCCGTCGAGGAGGTCCTGGCCGCCGACGCCTGGGCCCGCGCCCGGGCCGCGGAGCTGACCGCCGCGCATTCCGGCTAGGTGCCTACACTGAAAAGCGTCGTCAAGTAAGGGTTGAAATGTCTTCTGTAGCTCTCGGCATCCCGACGGTCCGCCCCAAACCCCTCGCCGAACGCCGCCGTTCCCGCCAGATCATGGTGGGCAGCGTGCCCGTGGGCGGTGACGCCCCCGTTTCCGTGCAGTCGATGACGACCACCGTCACGGCCGACGTCAACGCCACCCTGCAGCAGATCGCCGAGCTGACGGCGTCCGGCTGCCAGATCGTCCGCGTGGCCGTGCCGTCGCAGGACGACGCGGACGCGCTCCCCATCATCGCGAAGAAGTCGCAGATCCCGGTCATCGCCGACATCCACTTCCAGCCGAAGTACGTCTTCGCCGCGATCGAGGCGGGCTGCGCGGCCGTCCGGGTCAACCCCGGCAACATCAAGAAGTTCGATGACAAGGTGGGCGAGATCGCCCGGGCGGCGGCCGACCACGGCGTGCCGATCCGCATCGGGGTCAACGCCGGCTCGCTCGACCCCCGGTTGCTGCAGAAATACGGCAAGGCCACGCCCGAGGCGCTCGTGGAGTCGGCGCTGTGGGAGTGCTCGCTGTTCGAGGAGCACGGCTTCCGCGACATCAAGATCTCGGTCAAGCACAACGACCCGGTCGTGATGATCAACGCCTACCGCCTGCTGGCCCAGCAGTGCGACTATCCGCTCCACCTCGGCGTCACCGAGGCGGGCCCGGCCTTCCAGGGCACGATCAAGAGCGCGGTGGCGTTCGGCGCGCTGCTGGCCGAGGGCATCGGCGACACGATCCGGGTCTCGCTGTCGGCTCCTCCGGTCGAGGAGGTCAAGGTCGGTGCCCAGATCCTCGAGTCGCTGGGCCTGCGCGAGCGCGGCCTGGAGATCGTCTCCTGCCCGTCGTGCGGGCGGGCGCAGGTCGACGTCTACACCCTGGCCGAGCAGGTCCAGGCGGGCCTGGAGGGGCTGAAGGTGCCGCTGCGGGTGGCCGTCATGGGCTGCGTCGTCAACGGCCCCGGCGAGGCCCGCGAGGCCGACCTCGGCGTGGCCTCGGGCAACGGCAAGGGCCAGATCTTCGTCAAGGGCGAGGTCATCAAGACCGTGCCCGAGTCGCAGATCGTCGAGACCCTGATCGAAGAGGCCCTGCGCCTGGCCGAGGAGATGGGCGTCGAGGTCGACCTCGACGACGACACCCCCGCGGGCCCGGTCGTCACGGTCAGCTGAAACACGATCAGCTGAAACACGATCAGCCGAAACACGGCGGGAGGGCGTGGCCGCCGCACGGCCACGCCCTCCCGTGTCGTCTTACAGCGTGAGCCCGGTCAGCACCATGACCTTCTCGTACGTCAGGTCGTCCATGGCCGAGTGCAGGCCCTCACGACCGATGCCGGAGTCCTTGACCCCGCCGTACGGCATCTGGTCGGCCCGGTACGACGGCACGTCGCCGATGATCACGCCGCCGACCTCCAGCTCGCGGTTCGCCCGGAAGGCGGCGTCGAGCGAGCGGGTGAACACCCCGGCCTGCAGCCCGTACTTCGAGTCGTTGACCATCGCGTACGCCTCGTCGATCGAGGCCGCCCGCTGCAGGATCATGACGGGCCCGAAGACCTCCTCGCAGGCGACCTTGGCCTCACGCGGCACGCCGGCCAGCACGGTCGGCGCGACGGTGGCGCCCTCGCGGGTGCCGCCGGCCAGCACCTCGGCCCCGGCCTCGACGGCCTCGCGCACCCACTGCTCGACCCGCTCGGCCGCGGCCAGCGACACCAGCGGGCCCACCTGGGTCTTCTCGTCGGCCGGGTCGCCGGTGACGAGCGCGGAGACGGCCGGGAGCAGGCGCTCCACGAACGCGTCGTAGACCGGCTCCTCGACGATGACCCGCTGCACGGCGATGCAGCTCTGACCCGCCTGGTAGTTGGAGTAGAGCGCGACGCGCTGGGCCGCCCAGTCGAGGTCGGCGTCGGCCAGCACGACCGCCGCCGCGTTGCCGCCCAACTCCAGTGTCACGTGCTTGCGCGGCACCTGGTCGGCGATGGCGTACCCGACGGGCGCGGAGCCGGTGAACGACACCACGGGCAGCCGGGGGTCCTGCACCAGGCCGGAGGCGCGGTCGTTCGCGACGGGCAGGACCGAGAACATGCCCGCGGGCAGGTCGGTCTCGGCCAGGATCTCGCCGAGCAGCAGCGACGACAGCGGCGTGGCCGGAGCCGGCTTGACGATGACGGGAGCGCCGACGGCGATGGCCGGGGCCACCTTGTGCGCGACCAGGTTCAGCGGGAAGTTGAACGGGGTGATCGCCAGCACGGGCCCGTACGGCACCCGCGTCACGTACGCCAGCCGCCCGGCGGCCGCCGGCTCGGTGTCGAGCCGCTGCACGCCGCCGGACCAGCGGCGGGCCTCCTCGGCGGCGAAGCGGAAGGTGGCCACGGCCCGGCTCACCTCGCCGCGCGCCCACAGGATCGGCTTGCCGTTCTCGGCCGTGATCAGCTGGGCGAACTCCTCGGCCCGTTCGGCGATGCGGCGCGCGACGTGGGCCAGGGCCTCCGCACGTACGTGCACGGGCAGCGCGGCGGCCTCCTTGGCCACCGCGTGGGCGGCCGCGACGGCCTCCTCCACCTGGGCGTCGGTCGGCACGGAATGCCGGCCGACCTCGCGGCCGTCAAGCGGATTGGTGACAGTGAGCTCGGTCTCCCCGGTCGCGGAGCGGCCGGCCAGCCAGAAGGTACGCACGTCCATACCTTGACGTTATGCGACCACGGGGTCGGGGCATTTACACCACGTTGCACAAGACTCCCCGGAGCACTCACCGTTAAGTACAAGCTCTGGTGTATACCCATGATGTAACGGAAGTAGACCCAATTCATGATGTTTACCACGCGGGGTGGTTTGAGCGATCTCTGCCCTGGCTAAGTCATCGTGTGCGGGTCTCCAGCGCGGCGGGCCCCCGAGCAGAAAGGCGTGGGCCCCGTGACCGAACAGCGTGAGGTCACAGCGACCTCCTCGGCCACAGAGGAGGTCTCATGACCTCACCGCCTCTGGGGTTGCAGGGCGCCTACCTCCTCGGTGAGCGCGCCACCCATGACGAGCTCCGCTCTCGCCTGCTGGACGTGGCGGTCAACCTGCTGCAGACCGACGGTCCCGACAGCCTCACCATGCGGCGGATCGCGGACGAGGCGGGCTGCACGACGACCGTCATCTACACGATGTTCGGCAACCGGGAGGGCCTGGCCGAGGCGCTCTACCTGGAGGGCTTCGAGCGCTTCCGCCGGTTCCTGGAGGCGGTGCCGCAGCGGCGCGACCCGCTCGAACACCTGACCGCGCTCGGCCCGGCGTACCGGCAGGCGTGCCTGGCGGAGCCCGGTTACTACAGCCTGATGTTCGAGCAGGCCATCCCCGGCTTCGAGCCCAGCGAGCGGGCCAGGACCCTCGCCCGCGCGGCCCTGAACATCCTCGACCGGGTGATCGCCGAGTGCATCTCGGCCGGCCACCTGATCCCCACCCAGCCCCGCAAGATCGCGGACGCGCTGTGGGCGGCGGCCCAGGGCGCGGTCAGCCTGGAACGTGCCGGGCACCTGCGCGACGGCCGCACGTGCGAAGCGGTGACCACGGCCGTCATCTGCTGCTACCAGGTGGACAAGCCCAGATAACCGGGCTCAGCCGCGCCGGGCGGCTTCGAGGGCAAGCCACAGTTCGGCGCGTACGCCGGGGTCGTCGAGGTCGCGGCCGAGCAGCTCGGCGACACGTCTCATGCGGTAGCGCAGGGTGTGGCGGTGCACGCCCAGCCGTTGCGCCGCCGCGTCCCAGTGCCCGTTGCACTCCAGGTACGCGCGCAGCGACCGCACCAGGTCGGCGCGTGAGCCGTACCCGGTGAGAGGGGCCAGGACGGCGGCGGAGAACGCCTGGGCGGCGGCCGGGTCGAGCAGACTGAGCAGCCCCTGTCCCGCCAGGTGCCCGAAGCGCTGCAGCCCCGCACCGCTCTTGGCCGCCAGCGCCCGCGACGCCTGCTCCAGCGCGCCGCGCAGCGCCCCGGCCTCGTACGGGAACGGCAGGCTCGCCCCCACGGGCCCCTCCGCCGCCCGCGCC
>NZ_SMKQ01000021.1 GCF_004348995.1 Nonomuraea terrae | reverse complement strand
GGAGGGGGAGTGGGGCGGCGGCGGAGTGGGTGTGGGTTCAGCGGAGGATCGTGTAGAGGGCTGAGGTGAGGGAGGCTTTCGCGTCGTCTTGGTCGATGGACCAGAGCATCGAGCCGCCGAGGCCCTTCAGGCGGATGTACGCGGCCTTCTGCAGCATGATCGCCGGGTCGTCGTACGACCAGAACTCGTTGCCGTCGTAGAGCCACATGGCGCCCGTGCGCAGGTCGCGGTGGCGCTTGCCGGGTTTGGCGACGAGGTCCTTGTAGTCCTCGGTGCCCGGGGCCCACCTGCCTGGAGCGGGGCCGGTGGCGGGCTGGTAGAGGCCGTCGCGGGAGCCGGTGACGCCGGTCCAGCCCTGGCCGTACGCGGGCACGCCGACGACGATCTTGCGTGCGGGCGCCCCACGGGCCAGGTAGTCGCGCACGGTCTGGTCGACGCTGTACTTCACCGGGTTCGGGTCGCGCCGGTCGGTCAGCAGGTTGCTCTGGTGCCCGGTCTGCGGCTCCCAGGTGCCGTGCAGGTCGTACCCCTGGATGGTGGCGAAGTCGAGTTGCTTGAACACCCGGCGCACCTCGTAGCCGGCGTCGATCTTCGCCGCCGCGGCCGGGAGGAAGGCCGTGAGCTCCGCCTTCTTGGAGAACTGGCGAAGCTGGTCGCGCAGTTCCTCCACGAACAGGGTGAAGTTCCGCTTGTCCTCGGGCCTGATGACGTTGCCCTCGGCTCCGGAGGAGCCCGGCCACTCCCAGTCCAGGTCGATCCCGTCGAACACGCCGGCGCCCGCCCCCGGCTCCAGACCCGGCAGGTTGCCGCGCAGCCACAGGTCGATGCACGAGGCGGCCAGCTTCGTCCGGGACTCTGGGGTGAGCACCGCGTCGGAGAAGTGCGCCGAGCCGGTCCAGCCGCCCAGCGAGATCATCGTCTTGAGCCCGGGATGCTTGGCCTTGATCTTGCGGAGCTGGTTGAGGTTGCCGTTGAGCGCCTGGCCGGGCGCGTCCGCGACACCGTCCACGCTCTGTTCGGCCGGGACCGGGCGCTGCCAGTCGGCCCACGGGTCGGAGGAGTAGCACGTGGCGTCGGCGCTGACGAAGCCGAACGCGTAGTTGAGGTGGGTGAGCTTGGCCGCGGCGCCGGTGACGTCGACGTCCCTGACGTGGTAGTCGCGGCCGTAGACGCCCCATTGGATGAAGTACGCGACCCGTTTGAAGTCGGTCCGGGCCTCGGCGGGCACGGAGAACGCCGTGAGGCCGAGTAAGAGGGACAGGGCTAACAGGATCTTCTTGTGCACGCGGGGCTCCATGGGACGGTACTTATAGGAAACTTTCCTATAAGTCAGACGGATCGTAGATCCCCGGCCTGCCACCGTCAACGACCCGGGCACCCTCCGGGGACGGGCACACTGGAAGCGTGCCTTCGACCCTGCCTGACGGCGATCCCGCGCCCGCCTCGGGCGAGCTGCCCGACAGCGCCCTGAGCGGCCTCGGCGAGCGTCCGTTCGGCTTCTACGTGCACGTGCCGTTCTGCGTGACGCGATGCGGCTACTGCGACTTCAACACCTACACCGCGGCCGAGCTCGGCCCCGGCGCCTCGCAGCGCGACTACGCCGACACGGTCGTCGAGGAGATCCACCTGGCCCGCCGCGTCCTCGGCGCGGCCGACGTGCCGGTGGAGACGGTGTTCTTCGGCGGCGGCACGCCCACCCTGCTGCCCCCGGAAGACCTCGCCCGCATCCTCGCCGCGATCGACTCCGAGTTCGGGCTCAAGCCGGGCGCCGAGGTCACCACGGAGGCCAACCCCGAGTCGGTGGATCCGTCGTACCTGGAGAAGCTGCGCCACGGCGGGTTCAACCGCATCAGCTTCGGCATGCAGAGCGCCCGCGAGCACGTCCTGGAGGTCCTCGACCGCCGCCACACGCCCGGCAGGCCCGCGGCGGCCGTGCGCGAGGCCAGGCAGGCCGGGTTCGACCACGTCAACCTCGACCTGATCTACGGCACGCCCGGCGAGTCCGACGACGACTGGCGGGCCTCGCTGACCGCGGCGATCGAGGCCGGGCCCGACCATGTGTCGGCGTACTCGCTGATCGTCGAGGAGGGCACGCGGCTGGCGGTCAGGATCAAGCGCGGCGAGCTGCCGATGCCCGACGACGACGTGGCCGCCGACCGCTACCTCCTCGCCGACGAGCTGCTCGCCGAGGCCGGATTCGGCTGGTACGAGGTGTCCAACTGGGCCGTGTCCGACGCCGCCCGCTGCCGGCACAACCTGCTCTACTGGACCGGCGGTGACTGGTGGGCCGCCGGCCCGGGCGCCCACAGCCACGTCGGCGGCACCCGCTGGTGGAACGTCAAACACCCGGCCGCCTACGCACGACGCCTGGCCGCCGGTGACTCGCCCGCCCACGCCCGCGAGGTGCTCGAAGCCGACGACCGCGCGGCGGAGCGTCTCATGCTGGAGCTGCGGCTGTCGTCCGGCTACCCGCTGGCCGACGTGGCGCCCGGGGCGCGCCCGGTCGTGGCGAGCGCCCTGGCGCGCGGTCTGCTGGAGCCGGAGCCGTTCAAGGCGGGCCTGATGGTGCTCACGCTGCGGGGGCGGTTGCTGGGCGACGCCCTCGTCAGGGACCTGCTGGTCTAGGTGATCATGCGCAGGGCGATCGGATAGCGGTACTTCTCGCCCCTGTTGGCCGCGATGGCCGCCTGGATCTGGAAGATCAACGACAGGATCCAGACGACCGGCAGCACCAGGAACCCGATGAAGACGAGCATCAGGGCGCCGGCCACCATGTATCCGATGAACATCGTGATCTGGAAGTTGAGCGCCTCGGCGGCCTGGTCCCTCACGTAGGGCGACTCGTCCTTCTTCATCAAGTAGATGATCAGCGGGCCGAGCCACGACACCAGCAGGCCCAGCAGGTGGGAGAGCATCGCCATGTTGGTGTCGTCGGTGCCGGGGCGGGGGCCGAACCGTCCCGGGATGTACGGCTCGCCAGGCGCGCCGTAGCCGGGGCCGTAACCCGGCGGAGGACCGTATCCGGGCGGAGGCCCGCCGTACCCCTGCTGGCCGTACCCCTGCTGGCCGTACCCTTGCTGGCCGTAACCGTCGTAGCCCCCGGGCTGCCCGTACTGCCCGTAACCATTGGCCTGCCCGTATCCCCCGGGTTGCCCGTAACCGCCGGCCGCGCCGTAGCCGGGGGACTGACCGTATCCGCCGGACTGCCCGTAGCCGGGCGGCTGCCCGTATTCGGGCTGAGAACCCGGCTGTTGCCCGTACGCGGGCTGAGAACCCGACTGTTGTCCGTATACGGGTTGGGAGCCCGGTTGTTGTCCGTATGCGGGCTGAGAACCCGGCTGCTGCCCGTACGGGGGCTGGGAGCCCGGCTGCGGGCCGTATCCGGGGGGAATGTCGGCGGGGGTGACGCGGCGCGTGGCGTCGTCGTCGGGTGGCTGCGGCGGGTCCTGGCTCATGGGGTCTCCGTTACGAAGTCGATCAGTTCTTCCACCCGGCCGAGCAACTCCGGCTCCAGGTCCGTGTACGTCGAGACCGCCCCGAGGATCCGTCGCCACGCCTCGGCGGGCTCCATCCGCCAGCCCAGGGCGGCGATCACGCCCTCCTTCCAGGGCACTCCGCGCGGCACGTCCGGCCAGGCGGGGATCCGCAGCACGGACGGTTTGACGGCCTGCCAGATGTCGATGTAGGGGTGGCCCACCACCAGCACGTCCGGCGAGGTGATCTCGGCGGCGATCCTGCTCTCCTTGGAGCCGGGCACCAGGTGGTCGACCAGCACGCCGAGCCGCCGCCCCGGTTCGGGGCCGAACTCCGCCACGATGGCCGGCAGGTCGTCCACGCCTTCCAGGTATTCGACGACCACCCCCTCGACCCGCAGGTCGTGACCCCAGATCTTCTCCACGAGGGCGGCGTCGTGCACGCCCTCCACGTAGATCCGGCTCTCCCTGGCCACCCTGGCCCGCAGCCCCTGCACGGCGATCGAGCCGGACGCGCTGCGCCGCGGGCCCGCGGGGGTCGCCGTCGTGGGGCGTACCAGGGTCACGGGTTTGCCCTCCAGCAGGAAGGCGGCGGGAGCGAGCGGGAACAGGCGGCGCCGGCCGAAGCGGTCTTCGAGCGTGACGGCCTCCTTGTCACAGGCCACCACCGCGCCGCAGAAGCCGCTGTCGGCGTCCTCCACGACGAGGTCACGCTCGGCGGGCACCTTCGGGATCTTGCCCTTGCCCGGCCGCCGCCAATTTCCTGCCAGCACATCGCCGTCGTACACACGGGGGACCGTAGCAAATCACCCCGTCACCGCAAGGTGCTTACGGGTGATGTTCCGGCGTATCAGGACGAAGACGGTGCCGGCGACGGCGACGAGCAGGCCGGCGGCGGGTACGAGCACCGGCAGCAGGCCGGAGACGCCGCCGGGGGTGGAGAGCAGATCGCGGCCGACGCCGTACCGTACGGCGGCCTGCTCGTCGTCGACGCAGGTGAGCCGGTACTCGCCCCTGGCCGGCGCGTTGATCACCAGGAACTGCTGCCACACGACGCCGTCCGAGGTGACCGCCTCGGTGCCGGTGGTCCTGGCGAGCCTGGCCTGGCCGGTGATGGAGCATTCGTAGGTGATCGGCGTGTCGCTGGCGATGTACACGGCGGGCTTGTCGGCCGGGTCGACCGGCACCGTGACGCTCTCCCCGGAGGCGAACGTCCGCGTCGGCGCCGCGCCCGCAACGCCGCCGCCCGGCAGGACGAACACCCCGGCCGCCGCGCACGCCACGAACACGCCCCAGACGACCGCAAGCCACCACAGCCCAGGCTTTATCGCTTTGGAGTTGATTCGTGGCGGAAATTGGGGTTGTTGGCCGTATTGTCCGTACTGAGATGACGGGTCGAACGGCGTGGGCTGCTCGTACGGCGGCGGCCACGTCCCCGGCTGCCCCTGGCCGGGCTGTACGCCGTACTGAGGAGGCAACTGACCGTGGTGCCCTGGCGGGCGGCCGTACGACGGAGGCCGGGATTCGTCGGTCATGTGCGCAAGTGTGAGGCCTGTCGCGTCATGGAAGCCAGCAGCAGTTAGGGACGCGGTGTTATCGCACCTTGTGGGCGGGAGCCGTACACTTGGCACTCGGGAACACAGAGTGCTAGACGCCGCGTTTTCCCGAAAGAGACAGAGGCAGGAGGTGAGCACGTGCTCGACGATCGGAAACTGGCGGTGCTCCGCGCCATTGTCGAAGACTACGTGTCCACCAACGAACCGGTGGGCTCCAAGGCGCTCGCCGAGCGTCACAACCTGAAGGTCTCCCCGGCGACGGTCAGGAACGACATGGCCGCGCTGGAGGAGGAAGGCTACATCACCCAGCCGCACACCAGCGCCGGGCGCGTGCCGACCGACAAGGGCTATCGGCTCTTCGTCGACCGGCTCTCGCAGATCAAGCCGCTGTCGGCGGCTGAGCGAAGGGCCATCGAGACGTTCCTCGCCGGCGCGGTCGACCTCGACGACGTGGTCACGCGCACGGTCCGGCTGCTCGCCCAGCTGACCCGGCAGGTGGCGGTCGTGCAGTACCCGACGCTGACCCGCTCGACCGTCCGGCACGTCGAGCTCGTCCCCCTCAACGAGCGCCGGGTCATGCTCGTGCTGATCACCAACACCGGCCGAGTCGAGCAGCGCGTCATCGAGCTGCCCGAAGAGGTGGAGGACACCCGCATCGCGCACCTGCGTGCCGTGCTCAACTCCTGCCTCGACGGCTGCGGCCTGAGCAGCGTTCCGGAGCTGGTCTCCGACCTGCCCGAACGCCTCCCCGTCGAAGACCGGCCCGCCGCGGCCACGATCCTGTCGGTGCTCCTCGAGACACTCGTCGAGCGGCACGACGAGAAGATCGTGTTCGCCGGCGCGGCCAACCTCGCCGGCGCCGACTTCTCCATCGGCCTGCGCGACGTGCTGGAGGCCCTGGAGGAGCAGGTGGTGCTGATGCGGCTGCTCGGCGAGACCACCTCAGACATCCCGTCCGCACTCACCGTCCGCATCGGCTCGGAAAACCCCTACCTGCGGGGCACGTCCGTCGTCGCGACGGGATACGGTTCTGGCGACAACCAACTGGCCCGGCTCGGCGTGCTGGGACCGACCAGGATGGACTATCCCGTGACAATGGGCGCCGTACGCGCGGTGGCACGCTACGTCAGCCAGATCCTGGCTGCATCATAAGAGGTCGATAAGTGGCAAACAGCGACTACTACGCCACCCTCGGGGTGCGCCGTGACGCAAGTCAGGACGAGATCAAGAAGGCGTATCGCCGTCTCGCCCGCGAGCTGCACCCTGACGTGAACCCCGATCCGCAGACACAGGAGCGGTTCAAGGAGATCACGCAGGCCTACGAGGTGCTGTCCGACCCGAACAAGCGCCAGATGTACGACCTGGGTGGCGACCCGTTCGGCGGCGCGGGAGCAGGCGCCGGAGCCGGCGGCTTCGGCGCGGGCTTCCCGTTCAGCGACATCATGGACGCCTTCTTCGGCACGGCCGCGGGCGCCCGAGGCCCGCGCTCGCGCGCCCGGCGGGGCCGCAACGCCACCATCCGGGTCGAGCTCGACCTGCGCGAGACGGCGTTCGGCACCACCCGCGAGCTGGTCGTCGACACCGCCGTGCTGTGCGAGGTGTGTCATGGGGCCGGCGCCGCACCCGGCACCCACCCCGACACCTGCGACATGTGCAGCGGGCGGGGCGAGATCTCCCAGGTCACCCGGTCGTTCCTGGGCCAGGTCATGACCTCGCGCCCGTGCCCGCAGTGCGGCGGCTTCGGCACGATCATCCGCCACCCCTGCCAGGAGTGCTCCGGCGACGGCCGCGTCCGCACCCGCCGTACGATCAAGGTCCGCATCCCCGCGGGCGTCGAGGACGGCACCCACATCCAGCTCGCCGGAGAGGGCGAGATCGGCCCCGGCGGCGGCCCGCCCGGAGACCTCTTCCTCGAGATCGTGGAGCGACCGCACGAGATCTTCGAACGGCGCGGTGACGACCTCCACTGCACCGTCCAGATCCCGATGTCGGCCGCCGCGCTCGGCACCGTGCTCACCGTCGAGACCCTCGACGGCCCCGAGGAGATCGACGTCCGGCCCGGCACGCAGTCCGGCCAGGTCATCACCATGTTCGGGCGCGGGGTGCAGCGGCTCAACGAGTCCGGCCGCGGCGACCTGCTCATCCACGTCAACGTCGAGACCCCGAGCCGCCTCGACGCCGCCCAGGAGGAGCTCCTGCGCGAGCTGGCCAAGCTGCGCGGCGAGGAGCGGCCGCCGGGCAAGTTCGCGCCGGGGCAGCAGGGCTTCTTCTCCCGGCTGCGCGACGCCTTCAACGGCAGGTGACGTGACCGTCCCGGTCTTCCTGGCGGAGGAGGCCCAGGAGCTCGACGGGCCGGAGCTGACGCTCGCCGGCCCGGAAGGCCGCCACGCGGCCTCCGTACGCCGTCTGCGGCCCGGCGAGCGCGTCGACCTGACCGACGGCGCCGGAGCGGTGGCCGAATGCGTCGTGCTTGAGACGCTGAAGGACGCCCTCCGCCTGGAGGTGCTCCACCGCTACGCCGTCGAGCCGCCCCGGCCCCGGCTGGTCGTCGTCCAGGGCCTGCCCAAGGGCGACCGGGGCGAGCTGGCCGTCGAGATGATGACCGAGGCCGGCGTCGACGTGATCGTGCCCTGGGCCGCCTCGCGGAGCATCACCCAGTGGAAGGGCGACAAGATCGCCAAGGCGCTCGGCCGCTGGCGTTCCACGGCGCGCGAGGCGGGCAAGCAGGCCCGCAGGTTCCACCTGCCGCAGGTGGCCGATCTCCACTCGACCGCGCAGGTCGAACGCCTGCTGTCGGAGGCCGCGCTGGGGCTGGTGCTGCACGAGGAGGCGGCCGAGCCGCTGTCAGGGGTGGCGATGCCCGCCGGCGGCGACATCGTCGTGGTCGTGGGGCCCGAGGGCGGCGTGTCGGAGCAGGAGCTGGCCGCGTTCCGGGCGGCGAAGGCCCTTACGGTGCTGCTGGGGCCGACGATTCTGCGGACGTCCACGGCGGGCGTGGCCGCGGCGGCGGTGCTGCTCAGCCGTACGGGGCGCTGGTGAGCGAACCGAGCCCGTAGGGCGTCAGGGCGTGGTCCGGGGCTCGTCCACGAGAGGGCTCGCGGCTTCGGTGGGGGTTTCCGTCAGAGCGTCGTCCGGAGGGCACTGCTCGGCGGGACACTCCGAGGGCGGCACGCTCGCGTCGAGCGCGGTGGGCGTCGGCGTGGGCGAGATCGTGGGACAGTCGGTCTGCTCGGCGGCCTGCGGAGACGGACACTCGGAAGTCGTCGGGGTCGGCGAGGGCGACGGCCTGCTGGTGGACTCCGCCCTCCTGGTCGGTTTCGGCGCCGGCGACCGGGACGTCTCGGGCACCACGGCCGGAAACGACGGGGCCGTCTGCTCCGGCGGTGGTGGCTGCGACCGCGTGGTGGAGGAGTTGGACGGCACCTCGTCGGTCGTCTCCTGGCGCGCCGGCTGCACGAACTGCTGGTCGACGATCTGCGAGCGCAGCTGCGGCACGGCCATCACGATCGTCCCCGCCACCAGGACGGCACTGCCTGCGGCCGCGCCGGCCCGCCACCAGAACAGGTTGCGCGCGCTGCGCCGCTGGATGCGGGCACGGATGATGTCCAGTCCGTCCGGCGAGGGCACGACCGCGTCCGCCTCCGCTCGGAGCGCACGGCGCAACAGGTCGCCGTACTCGTCGGGGGGCTGGGTCATGACATTTTCTCCAGGACCGATCTCAAAGCGGCCATGCCACGCGCGGTGTGGCTCTTGACCGCCCCCTTGCTGATGCCCATGGCATGGGCGATCTCAGCTTCGGACAGATCACCGTAGTAGCGTAGAACCAGTGCTTCTCGCTGCCGGGTCGGCAAGGCTCGTAACGCCTCGATTACAGCGGAGCGTTCCAACTCGCCGATGGCGCCGTTCTCGGCGCTCGGCGCGTCGGGCAGGCCCTTCGGAGCGTACTTCTCGACGACCGCGCGGTGACGCAGCACGGACCTGGATCGGTTGACGACGGACTGACGCAGGTAGGCGAGTGCTTTGTCGGGGTCACGCAGCCTACGCCAGGCACCATGGATGGCGACGAACGCATCCTGCACGACTTCCTCGGCGGTTGCTATATCGCGCACCAGCAACACAGCGAGACGCACCAACGACCGGAAATGCGCACTGTAGAGCGCGGTCACGGCCATGTCGGCATCCCACCCGACCGGCACCGCCCCCATCGACCTGTCGGCCAGAAGGGTTTCGGTGGTCACATCAGTGGGACGCGCGGCCTTCCCAGAGGGTTTACGCTCTTCCGGTTCTGGAGGTTTCCCCGGTTCGTTAGGGTGCATTACCCAGTCGTGTCCTCGCCAGGTGGCGCTCGCCCGACCCTGAATCGTCCTATTTTTTGCTGAAGTGTCGCACACTCACCCTAACCGCGCGGATCTTCCCGTGCACGACACAGCCGATTACCGATTCGCAACGGAACCGGCCCGAGGACACGGTCTCGATAGGGTGATCAGGTGAGTGATTGCCTCTTCTGCAAAATCGTCGCCAAGGAGATTCCCGCCGAGATCGTTCACGAAACCGGCAGGACGCTGGCGTTCCGTGACGTCAACCCGCAGGCACCGACCCATGTGCTGGTCGTTCCCAAGCAGCACCACCCCGACGCCGCCGCGCTGGCCAGGGCCGACGACGGCCTGGCCGACGACGTGCTCAAGACCGCCCACGCGGTCGCCGTCCATGAGGGCGTGGCCGAGGGCGGCTACCGCGTCGTCTTCAACACCGGTCCCGGCGCGGGCCAGACCGTCTTCCACGTCCACGCCCATGTGCTCGGAGGCCGCCCGCTGACCTGGCCGCCCGGCTGAACCACCCGCCGGCTGCCGGGCCGGGCGATATTGACGAGAGCAATCGTCCTGGTCCCGGATACGATGGGCGAAGAAGCACACTGCAAGAGACCGGGAGGCATCAGGCCGCTGGCCTGCCCATGTCCGAACTACACGAATCCCGACGCACGGCACCTCCCTCGCGCACCCAAGCCAAGGTGCTGATTCCGGACGAATACCCGATGGTCAGCCTCCTCGGCTCCCGAGACGAGTTGCTACGCGTGATCGAGGGCGCCTTCAGGGCCGACATCCACGTACGCGGCAACGAGATCACCGTCACCGGCAGCCCCGACGAGAGCGGCACCGTGGTGCGGCTCTTCGAAGAGCTGGTCGAGGTGCTGCGCAGCGGCGGAGAGCTCACGCCCGACGCGGTCGAGCGGAGCATCGCGATGCTGCGCATGACCTCCGACCGGCCCGCCGAGGTGCTCTCGCTCGACATCCTCTCCTCGCGCGGCCGCACCATCCGCCCCAAGACGGTCAACCAGAAGCGCTACGTCGACGCGATCGACCAGCACACGGTCGTCTTCGGCATCGGCCCGGCCGGCACCGGCAAGACCTATCTCGCGATGGCCAAGGCCGTGCGGGCGCTGCAGGAGAAGCGGGTCAACCGCATCATCCTGACCCGTCCCGCGGTGGAGGCGGGCGAGCGGCTCGGCTTCCTGCCCGGCACGCTCTACGAGAAGATCGACCCCTACCTGCGGCCGCTCTACGACGCGCTGCACGACATGGTCGACCCCGACTCGATCCCGAAACTCATGGCCGCCGGCACGATCGAGGTCGCCCCCCTCGCGTACATGCGGGGTCGCACCCTCAATGACGCCTTCATCATCCTCGATGAGGCCCAGAACTCCTCGGCCGAGCAGATGAAGATGTTCCTCACCCGGCTCGGGTTCAACTCGAAGATCGTGGTGACGGGTGACGTCACGCAGGTCGACCTGCCCTCGGGCACGGTCAGCGGTCTGCGGGTCGTCCAGGAGATCCTCGAGGGCATCCCCGACATCCACTTCGCCCACCTGTCCAGCGCCGACGTGGTCCGCCACAAGCTGGTCAGCGACATCGTGGACGCGTACGGGCGTTACGACGCCATGCAGGAGCCCAAGCGCCTGCAGCAGCAACGGGGAAGGCGACGGGTGAGCGACCGTGAGCACTGAGATCAACAACGAGTCGGGCGTCGGGGTCGACGAGGAGAGCCTGACCGCCCTGGCCGCCCACGTCCTGGCCGAGATGGGCATCAACCCGCTGGCCGAGCTGTCGATCGTGGTGGTCGACGAGGAGGCCATGGCCGAGCTGCACGAGAAGTGGATGGGCGAGCCGGGGCCGACCGACGTGCTGGCGTTCCCGATGGACGAGTTGCGTCCCGGGGGCGGCGCGCGCGGCGAGTCCGACGCCCCGGCCGATCCCGCGCTGCTCGGTGACGTGGTGCTCTGCCCGCAGGTGGCCGCCCGGCAGGCCGAGGAGGCCGGCCACAGCGCCGCCGAAGAGCTCGAACTGCTGTGCACCCATGGCATCCTCCACCTGCTCGGTTACGACCACGCTGAGCCGGAGGAGCACAAGGAGATGTTCGGACTGCAGGCCCGGCTCCTCGAGTCGTGGCAGGAGGTGCGCAACTCGCGGTGAACGTCTGGTTGTTGTCGGCCATCGCGCTGGTGATCGTCGGTGGCCTGATCGCCAGTGCGGAGACGGCGCTGACGCGCATCTCCCGGGTGCGCGCCGACGAGTTCGCGCGTGAGGCCAGGCGGGGGGCCGCGAGGCTGCGGGCCATCGTGACCGACCCGCCGCGCTACCTCAACCTGCTCCTGCTGTTGCGGCTGAGCTGTGAGCTGGTCGCGACGGTCATCGCGACGCTGCTGTTCATCGACCTGATGCACGACCAGGGCTGGGCGTACGTGTGCGCCGCGGCCGTGATGATCGTCATCAGCTATGTGGTGGTCGGAGTGATGCCGCGTACGCTGGGCCGTCAGCACGCCGAGCCGGTCGCGCTGGCGAGCGCCCCCGTCGTGTACGGCCTGACCCGCATCTTCGGCCCCCTGCCCAAGCTGCTCATCCTGCTCGGCAACGCGCTGACGCCGGGCAAGGGGTTCCGCGACGGGCCGTTCACCTCGGAGGCGGAGCTGCGCGACCTGGTCGACCTGGCCGAGGAGCGCCGGGTGATCGAGCCGGACGAGCGCGAGATGATCCACTCGGTGTTCGAGCTGGGTGACACGCTCGTGCGCGAGGTCATGGTGCCGCGCACCGACATGGTCTACATCGAGCGTGGCAAGTCACTCAACCAGGCCCTCTCGCTGGCGTTGCGCAGCGGTTTCTCCCGCATCCCGGTGGTGGGGGAGAACGAGGACGACGTCGTCGGCATGGCGTACCTGAAGGACATCGCCCGCAAGATCCACGAGTCGGGCGAGGACGGGGCCAAGGACACCGTCGAGTCCGTCATGCGACCTGCCGCGTACGTGCCGGAGAGCAAGCCGATCGACCAGCTGATGCGGGAGATGCAGGCCCGGCAGATCCACATCGCCGTCGTCATCGACGAGTACGGCGGCACCGCGGGTCTCGTGACGATCGAGGACGTCCTGGAGGAGATCGTCGGGGAGATCGCCGACGAGTACGACCAGGAGGCGCCTCGCGTGGAGCCCATGCCCGACGGCGGCATGCGGGTGACCGCCCGGATGCCGGTCGACGAGCTGGGCGAGCTGTTCGACACCGAGATCGAGGTCGACGACGTCGAGACGGTGGGCGGGCTGCTGGCGCACGCGCTGGGGCGGGTTCCGATCGCGGGCTCGCACGCGCAGGTGGCCGGGTTGTCGCTGACCGCCGAGAGCCTGGCGGGGCGCCGTAACCGCATCAGCACGGTGGTGGTCCGCCGTGCCGAGGCGCCGGCGGGTGACGTCGTCCCGGCCGCGGCCGAACGCGAGTGACGAGCGGCAAATCGGGGCAGATGCCGCAAGCGTTCTACAAGTCTTCTGCAAGCCGGGTCCGGCACTCTGAACTCACGGCATCCAGTGCGGTGGGTGCCCGAGGGGAAGTGTCCGAGGGCCGGGTGGGGTTCGCGGCCCGAGGACGCCCCTGGGGGGGACGACAGCGTCCCGGCTGGTGAGCCGGCTGTGGCGCTGATCGGCGTAAAGGGTGCTCTCGTCCGAAATATTCGGACGGGGGCGCCCTTTTTGCGTATTCGGTGGGTTGTCGCATTCGTCGGTTGGGGAGGTTGCCGGGCAAAGGGGGGGATCATGAGACGAAAACGGGGGATCTTCGCCGGAGTGCTGCTGACAGGCGTTCTGGCGGGATGCGGGGGAGCCGAGAGAGTCCACGACCCGCACGCCATGGCGCAGCTGCACGAACTGGTCAGCAAGGGGCCGCAACTGCCCGACGGCTTCACGGTCAGGCCGGAGCCGGCGTGGCGGCTGCCGTTCGCGAAAGGCGACAAGGACTGCCGGGCGCTGCTGGAGCCCGCCGGTGGCAGGGCGCCGGGCGAGGCGCTGACCGCGCAGGTCGCGGTCAGCTACCGGGGCTACGACCTGGGCGAGCAGGCCGGGGTGGGCCTGGCCCGGTACGCCGACGCGCAGGCCGGGGGGCATCTCGACGAGCTGGCCGGGGCGATGCGGGAGTGCCGGGCCGTACGGACCGCCACGGGGACGCACCTGCGGCTGCTGGAGCTGCCGATCGGGAACGTCGGCGACGAGGCCGTGGGCGCGCGGCTGCGCGGACGCCTCAACGGCTACCCGTACGCACTGGACGTCGTGCTGACGCGGGTGGGGGACACGCTGGTGTCCGTGGTGCACACGGGCCTGGAGGGCGTGGACGCCGCGCGTACCCGGCAGGTGGTGGATGCGGCCATCTCCATGGCGAGCGCCTAACCTGTTCCCGTGACTCTCGATCCTGAAGACAGCAAGATCATTACGCTGGCCCGGTCGGCCAGGGCGCGCAACGGCTCCGCCGAGGGGGCCGCCGTACGCGACGAGACCGGCCGCACGTACGCCGCCACGAACGTGGCGCTGGACGCGCTGACCCTGTCGGCGGTGCAGGTGGCGGTGGCCATGGCGATCTCCAGCGGGGCGCGGTCGCTGGAGGCCGTCGCGCTGGTGAGCGAGGGCGCGCCGAGCCCGGCCGACGAGGCCGTGGCCGCCGAGCTGGGCGTCAAGTCGCTGCTCGTGGCAGGCCCTGACGGGACCCTGCGGGGCTGACATGCCGATGTCCCCGTTCCTCGCGCGGTTGCGCGAGAAGGTCGGCACCGACCTGATCATGCTGCCGTCGGTGTCCGGCTTCGTGTTCGACGACGCGGGCCGGCTGCTTCTTGCCCGGCACGGCGACGTGGGGCTCTGGGCGGCGCCAGGCGGCGGCGTCGACCCCGGCGAGCGGCCGGAGGAGGCCGTGGTCCGGGAGCTGAAGGAGGAGCTCGGCATCGCCGTCGAGGTGCGCGGCCTGATCGGCGTGTACGGCGGCCCCGAGTTCCACACGGTCTACCCCAACGGCCACGAGGTCGGCTACGTCATCGCCGCGTACGGCTGCGCGATGGTCTCGGGCGACCCCGAGCCCGACGGCGTGGAGATCAACGATTTCCGGTGGGCGGCGGAGCCCGAGGTGGCCGAGCTCGACACGACCGCCTGGATGCCGGTGGTGGTCCCCCAGGCGTTCGCCTGGTGGCGTGAACACGCCCGCTGATGGGACACAATGCACATGTGACTTCGCCAGACAGCCATCGCGCCGGATTCGCCTGCTTCGTGGGGAGGCCGAACGTCGGCAAGTCGACGCTGATGAACGCCCTGGTCGGTACGAAAGTGGCGATCACGTCGTCCAAGCCGCAGACGACCAGGCGCGTCATCAGGGGCATCGTGCACCGCCCTGACGCCCAGCTCATCATCGTCGACACCCCCGGCCTGCACCGCCCGCGCACGCTGCTCGGGGAGCGGCTCGACAGCCTGGTGCTGTCCACGCTCACGGAGGTCGACGCGATCGGTTTCTGCGTGCCGGCCAACGAGCCGATCGGCAAGGGCGACCGGTTCATCGCCGACAAGCTGTCGGCCGTGAAGAAGACGCCGGTCATCGCGGTGGTGACCAAGTGCGACCTGGCGAGCAGGGAGCAGATCGCCGAGCAGCTGCTCGCGGTGTCGCAGGTGGCGGAGTTCGCGGCGATCGTGCCGGTCTCGGCGCAGTCGGGCGAGCAGCTCGACGTGCTGGCCGACGTGCTGATCGAGCACATGCCGGAGTCGCCGCCGCTCTACGAGGGCGGCCAGCTGACCGACGAGCCGGAGCAGGTGCTGGTCGGAGAGCTGATCCGGGAGGCGGCGCTGGAGGGCGTACGCGACGAGCTGCCCCACTCGATCGCCGTGGTCGTCGACGAGATGCTGCCCCGCGAGGGGCGTGACGACCTGCTCGACATCTACGCCCACATGTTCGTCGAACGGCCCTCGCAGAAGGCGATCGTCATCGGGCACAAGGGCGAGCGGCTGCGCGACGTCGGCACCAGGGCCCGCAAGCAGATCGAGGCGCTGCTCGGCACCCGCGTCTACCTCGACCTGCGTATCAGCGTGGCGAAGGACTGGCAGCGCGACCCCAAGCAGCTGCGCCGCCTCGGCTTCTACGACTGAGCCCCGCGCGTGGCGCCACGGCTTCCTGGCGGTGTCGGAGACGGCTGCCTCATCGGTGCCGGCGGTGGAGGAGGGCCAGGAGCGCGAGGACGACGACCGCCGCCGCGCTCGCCAGCGCGGCGAACCAGCCGAACCTGATCACCGGCTCGATCGACAGCAGGTCGCCGAGGTGGATCGAGACGCGGTCGTGCAGGCCGCTGCCCTCGTTCATGAACAGCACCAGCAGCAGCACCGCCACGCCGCCGGGCACCGCGGCCAGGGCGGCCAGCCGCGGGTGACCGCGCAGACCGGCCACGCCGCAGGCCAGCGCCGCCAGGCCGGCGACCAGCGTGTAGACGCCGTACACGTCGTCGACGCCGCGGACGTCGCCGGTCACGCTGCCGCCGATGAGGCTGCTGGTCGCCTGCAACCCGGCCCACGGCAGGACCGCGCAGCACATCAGGAGCGCTCCCGCCACCGCCACGGCCAGCGGGTAGCCGCGGCCGCCGCGCGGTGGGGCGGACGTGGGCGTGAGGTCATCCACAGGCTCACTGTAAGCCGGGCCCGTCCGGCCGGCCACCGTACGCGACGGAGTCGTCACCAAGAAGGTGCAGGTCCGCGTGGGGTGGGTGCCCCTGGGACCGGGGCCGCGCGAAGGTCCGGTGGGGGTTCGTGCGGAAGCGGTGTCTCTGGGACGAGGCCGGGGTCGTGCGGGCTGGCACAGGGTGGCGCGGGTCTGTGTGGGGGGTGATGCTCAGCGGGGTGAGGTCGGAGCCGGTGTCAGGGCCGTCTGCTCGCCCCATTCCAGGCGGGAGCGGAGTTCGACGGCGTCGGCGGCCAGGGCGGAGACCAACGTGCCGGGGCCGGCCAGGGGGAGGACCGCTACGCCGTCGGACACGGTCGGTTTGTCGGTGCGGGCTGTCAGGAACGTGGTGCCGACGCAGCGTGCCGTGCCGTAGACGGCGGGGGAGGCGTCGAGGGCCGGGTCGCCGATCGTGAACTCCTGGCGGAGCAGCGGCAGGCCGTCGCAGGTGGCGTCGAAACGGGCGTGACAGCGGCCGGGGGACTCGCCGTGCCGGCCGAAGACGATCTCCTCGCGCCAGAACACGTCCGCGTCCGCTTCCAGGGTGAGGCGTACCAGAAGGCGGTGGTCGCAGCCGGCGGCGAGCACCGTGGGCTCCGGCGCGAACCGGAGGGTGGCGCCCGCGCCCACCCGCGCGGTGACCAGCATCTCGGACGCGCCGTCGCCGGGCAGCACGAGCGTGCCGGCGACCGAGCCCAGCTCCAGGGTCGTGTACGGGGCGACGTCCACGTCGAGGGCGAGCCGGTCGCCGCCGAGGGGGCCCGCCGCGGTGGAGATCAGGTGGACGGCGCGGGGGCCGGTCTGGCGCAGCGTGAGCGGCGGCGCCGAGGCCAGACGGCGGATGATCGTACGTCCGTCGCCGGTCAGGGCGGTCGCCACGGCCGCGCTCGCCCGCATCCCCCGACGGGACGGACGCCTTTCCCCGGCGGGCCCAGTGACGGCCGTGCGGGCGGGCTCGGGGGCCCGCGTGTCGGCGGGCGCGGTGCGGGGTGTCAAGAGACTGGGACCGCGTGGTCGTGGGACCAGGCGTGGACCTGGTCGGAGACCCAGGTGGCGACGGCGGCGGCCGTGGGTTCCTGCCTGATGGAGGTGAACAGGACCGGGCGCTCCCCGCGCACGGTCCTCGCGTCGCGGGCCATCACGTCGAGGTCGGCGCCCACCAGCGGCGCCAGGTCGGTCTTGTTGACCACCAGCAGGTCCGACGTGGTGACGCCGGGGCCGCCCTTGCGGGGCACCTTGTCGCCGCCCGAGACGTCCAGCACGAAGATCTGCCGGTCGGCCAGGCCCCGGCTGAACGTGGCCGTCAGGTTGTCGCCGCCGCTCTCCACGATCACCAGGTCCAAGGGGCCGAAGCGGTGTTCCAGGGTCTCCACGGCGTCGAGGTTCGCGGCGATGTCGTCGCGGATGGCGGTGTGCGGGCAGCAGCCGGTCTCGACGGCGAGGATGCGCTCCTCGTCCAGGACGCCCGCCCGGCGCAGGAAGTCGGCGTCCTCGGTGGTGTAGATGTCGTTCGTCACCACGCCGAGGGACAGCGTGCGGCCGAGGGCCCGGCACAGGGCGGCGACCAGGGCCGTCTTGCCGCTGCCGACCGGCCCGCCCACCCCGAGCCGCAGCGCCCGGCCGCGTCCGTCGGGGGCGTGGTGGTGGTCGTCGTGATTGGCGCCCATGGTGAAATGTCCTTCCTTGCGGAGCGTTCAGGAGACGAAGAGCCGGACCGCCGCCTGCGCGTGCTGTTCGGCGATCAGGTCGAGGGCGGGTGCCGAGCCCGCGGGCAGCGCCTCCCAGCCGGCAGCCCCGGCGGCGAGGCCGGCCTGCGCGGCGACGGCGGCGAGGTCGGGGGCCAGGTCCGCCAGCAGTCCGTGCACGGCCACGGGGTCCAGGCCGAGGAGCCGGACCGCCGCCGTGGCGGCGCCGCTGACGGCGTGGTACGCCGCCGCCAGCGCGGCCTCCCCGGGCGTGGCCCCGGCCGCGTGCGCCGCCACCCCGAGCGCGAGCGGATGATGGGGGCTCGGGGTGGCGCGCGCCAGCCCGTCCAGCACCGGCGACGGCCATACGCGGCGGGCGACCCGGAGCAGCAGCCGCCCCTGCGTCGTCGAGGCCTCGCGCTGCGCGGGCGACGCGGTCCTGGCGTCCACCTCGGCGTCCAGCGCCGCCCACCGTGGCTCGGCGGAGGCGGCCTCGGCGCAGACGGCGGCGGTCAGGGCGGCGGTGGCCGTGCCGGTGGTGTGCAGGCGTCCGCGCAGGAACGCCTCCAGCGACGGCACGTCGCGGACCGCCCCCGAGGCGATGGCGCGTTCGGCGCCGCCCGAGTGGGCGTGGCCGCCGGCCGGCAGGCGGGAGTCGGTGAGCAGGAGCAGCGCCGGGTTCATCCGGGCGAGCCCGCCGAAGGGAGTCCGTGCATGAAGCTCCTCAGAACAGGAAGTAGCGCTGGGTCATGGGCAACGTGACGGCGGGGGAGGGCTCGATGAGGTCGCCGTCGATGCGCACCTCGAACGTGTCGGGCGCCACCTCGATCCGCGGCAGCGCGTCGTTGAGCGGCATGGACGACTTGCCGCGCCGCCGTACGTCGGCCACCGGGACGAGCCGGCGGCGGACGGTCAGCCGGTCGGCCAGGCCCGACTCCAGGCCGAGGGGCGCGACGAAGTGCAGCGAGGTGGCCGCGGCCGTCACCGGCGAGGCGCCGAACATGGGACGGGGCAGCACCGGCTGCGGCGTCGGGATGGAGGCGTTGGCGTCGCCTATCTGCGCCCAGGCCACCATGCCGCCCTTGAGCACGAGGTCGGGCTTGACCCCGAAGAACGCCGGGTCCCACAGGACGAGGTCGGCGAGCTTGCCGCGTTCGACCGAGCCGACCTCGGCGTCCAGGCCGTGCGCGATGGCCGGGCAGATCGTGTATTTCGCGATGTAGCGCCGGGCGCGCAGGTTGTCGGCCGGCCCGCCCAGCGAGCCGCGCCGCGCCTTCATGACGTGCGCGGTCTGCCACGTGCGGATGATGGTCTCGCCGATGCGGCCCATGGCCTGCGAGTCGGAGCCGATCATGGAGATCGCCCCCATGTCGTGCAGCACGTCCTCGGCGGCCATCGTGGTCGGCCGGATGCGCGACTCGGCGAAGGCGAGATCCTCGGGGATCGAGGGGTTGAGGTGGTGGCAGACCATGAGCATGTCGAGGTGCTCGTCGAGCGTGTTGACGGTGTGCGGCCTGGTCGGGTTGGTCGAGGACGGCAGCACGTTCGGGTACGCCGCCACGCGGATGATGTCGGGCGCGTGCCCGCCACCCGCCCCTTCGGTGTGGTACGCGTGGATCGTCCGGTCGCCGATGGCCTTGAGCGTCGACTCGACGAAGCCGGCTTCGTTCAGGGTGTCGGTGTGCAGGGTGACCTGCACGCCGGAGGCGTCGGCCACGGTGAGGCAGGCGTCGATGGCGGCCGGCGTCGAGCCCCAGTCCTCGTGGAGTTTGAAGCCGGAGGCGCCGGCACGCAGCTGTTCGAGCAGGCCCTCGGAGCTGACGGTGTTGCCCTTGCCGAGCAGCGCGAAGTTGAGCGGGTAGGCGTCGAGCGACTCCAGCATGCGGCCGAGATACCAGGTGCCGGTGACGGTCGTGGCCTTGGTGCCCTCGACGGGGCCGGTGCCGCCGCCGACGATCGTGGTGACGCCCGACCCGATGGCCTCGTCGAGGAGCTGCGGGCAGATCAGGTGGACGTGGGAGTCGACGGCCCCGGCGGTGAGGATCTTGCCGTTGCCCGCGAGCACCTCGGTGGACGGTCCGATGACGAGGTCGACGCCGTCCATCGTGTCGGGGTTGCCGGCCTTGCCGATGGCGTGGATGCGGCCGTCGCGGATGCCGACGTCGGCCTTGACCACTCCCCAGTGGTCGAGGATCACCGCGCCGGTGATGACCAGGTCGGCCGCGCCCTCGGCGCGGGTGGCGCGGGCCTGGCCCATGGACTCGCGGATGACCTTGCCGCCGCCGAACACGGCCTCGTCGCCGGCCCCGGCCGGGCCCATCGACAGGTCCTCGGTGACCTCGATCCACAGGTCGGTGTCGGCCAGGCGGACGCGGTCACCGGTGGTGGGACCGTAGAGCGCCGCGTAACGGGCGCGGGAGATGTCAGTCATCGAGCGGCCCCGCCCACTCCGGCCGCAGGCCGGGGACGACCCGCTTGCCCGCGATCGGCACCAGGGACACGTCGCGCTCGACGCCCGGCTCGAACCGGATCGCGGTGCCGGCCGGCACGTCGAGCCGCATGCCCCAGGCGGCCTCCCGGTCGAACTCCAGGCCGGGGTTGGCGGCGGCGAAGTGGTAGTGGGAGCCGACCTGCACCGGCCGGTCGGCCGTGTTGACCACGCGTACGGTCACCCGTTCCCGGCCCGGGTTGAGCTCGATCGCCCCCTCGGGGTGCGCGTACTCGCCCGGGATCACGGGATGGGCCTGTGGACGGTGACGAGCTTCGTGCCGTCGGGGAACGTCGCCTCGATCTGCACGCTCTCCAGCATCTCCGGGACGCCCTCCATGACGTCGGCCCGGTCGAGCACCGACCGTCCTGCCTCCATCAGGTCGGCGACGCTGCGTCCGTCTCTGGCGCCTTCCATGAGGAACGACGCGATGATGGCGGTAGCCTCGGGGTGGTTGAGGCGCAGGCCCCTGGCCCGGCGCTCGCGCGCCACCCCGGCGGCGACGTGGATGAGCAGCCGCTCCTGCTCGTGTGAGGTAAGCCGCATGGCCGGACCATAGGAACCGGCCGTTTCCTCGCTGTTGCCGGGTGATGTCGTGTCGGTTTCACGCGGCGAAGAATCCCGACATGACGGAATAAGTGCCCTTGTGAAAGTTTGGCAATGGCCAATTAACGTTCGGGATCTTCCGGGGTAATGTCGCGGGGTCACCTTTCTGGCAGAACTCCTCAGCCAGGAAGGAACCGGCTGTGCGCATCTCCCGTCCGATTCTGTCCGCACTGCTCGTCATGGCCTTGGCGGCCTGCGGATCCGACGCAGAAACCGCCGCCTCGTCCAACGAGATCAAGGTCGGTCTGCTCCATTCGCTCAGCGGCACGATGGCGATCAGCGAGGTCACCGTACGCGACGCCGAGCTGCTGGCCATCGAAGAGATCAACAACGCCGGCGGCGTGCTGGGCAAGAAGATGGTCCCCGTCGTCGAGGACGGCGCCTCCGACTGGCCCACGTTCGCCGAGAAGGCCACCAAGCTCGTCAGGCAGGACAAGGTCGCCGCCGTCTTCGGCGGCTGGACCTCGGCCAGCCGCAAGGCGATGCTGCCGGTCTTCGAGCGCTACAAGGCGCTGCTGTGGTACCCGGTGCAGTACGAGGGCCTGGAGAGCTCGCCGTACATCTTCTACACCGGGGCCACCACCAACCAGCAGATCATCCCGGGCCTCGACTACCTGAAGGAGCAGGGCAAGAAGCGGATCTTCCTGGTCGGCAGCGACTACGTCTTCCCGCGTACCGCCAACAAGATCATCAAGGCGTACGCGGCGGCGAACGGGATGGAGATCCTCGGCGAGGAGTACACCCCGCTCGGCCATACCGAATACTCGACGCTGGTCAACAAGGTCATGCAGGCCAAGCCGGACGCCGTCTTCAACACGCTCAACGGCGACAGCAACGTCGCGTTCTTCAAGAGTCTCAAGAGCTCCGGCGTCACGGCGGAGAGCATGCCGGTGCTGTCGGTGAGCATCGCCGAGGAGGAGGTCACCGGCATCGGCGTGGAGAACATCGCCGGCCACCCCGTCGCCTGGAACTACTACCAGACCACCGAGACCCCGGCCAACGAGGCGTTCGTCAAGGCGTTCAAGGCCAAGTACGGGCAGAACAAGGTCACCTCCGACCCCATGCAGGCCGGCTACAACGCCGTCCACCTGTGGGCCGAGGCGGTCAAGAAGGCCGGCACCACCGAGGTCGAGGCGGTCAAGAAGGCCGCGCCGGGCATCTCGCTGGACCGCCCCGAGGGCAAGGTCACCATCGACGGCGACAACCAGCACATGCACAAGACCGCCCGCATCGGCATCATCCAGCCGGACGGCCTCATCAAGCAGGTGTGGGACTCCGGCGAGCCGATCAAGCCGGACCCGTACCTCGAGGGCTACCCGTGGGCGGCCGGGCTGGCGGGCCAGTGATGACGGCCTTCCTCAACCAGCTGCCCATCGGGCTGTCGATCGGTGCGGTGCTGATGCTGATCGCGCTCGGGCTGACGTTCACGTTCGGGCAGATGGGAGTGATCAACATGGCGCACGGCGAGTTCATCATGGCCGGGGCCTACACCGCGTTCCTGCTGCAGGACATGGTGCTGGCGCTGCCGGCGGCGTTCCTGGTCGCCGGGGTCATGGGGCTGATCCTGGAACGCTCGGCGATCCGGCACTTCTACGGCCGGCCGCTCGACACGCTGCTGCTCACCTGGGGCGTCAGCCTGGTGCTGCAGCAGCTGGCCCGCGACCTGTTCGGCGCGCCGAACGTGCAGGTGCCCGCTCCCGCCTGGCTGTCGGGCGGGGTGGGCATCCTGCCCTACAACCGGCTGTTCATCATGGGCCTGGCGGTGGCCGGCGTGGTGGCCGTCTGGCTCTACCTGACGCGTACGGGGCTCGGCCGCAGGACGCAGGCCGTGGTGCAGAACCGGCAGCTCGCCGCCACCAGCGGGATCGACACCGGCCGGGTGGACATGCTGACGTTCTTCATCGGCTCCGGCCTGGCCGGCGTGGCCGGGGTGGCGCTCACCCTCATCGGGCCGGTCGGGCCCGCGCTCGGCACGTACTACATCGTGGACGCCTTCCTCGTCGTCGTGGCCGGCGGGCTGGGGCAGCTGCGCGGGGCGGTGCTCGCCGCGCTCGGGCTCGGGCTGCTCAACTCCTATGCCGAGTTCTGGTCGGACGCCTCGCTGGCCAAGGTGATCGTGCTGGCCGCCGTCATCGCGTTCCTCCAGGTACGGCCGCAGGGACTGTTCGTGCTCAGGTCGAGGGTGCTCACATGATCAAACGACACCTGCCCTTCGCGACCGTGGCGGTGATCGCGCTGGTCGCCGCGCCGCTGCTGCTGGAGCCGTTCCGGCTGGGGCTGCTGGCCAAGTACCTGTGCTACGCGATCGTCGCGCTCGGCATCGGGCTGGCCTGGGGCAAGGGCGGCATGCTCACCCTCGGCCAGGGCGTCTTCTTCGGGCTCGGCGGCTACTCCATGGCGATGTACCTCAAGCTCACCGAGGCCGAGGGCGGGCTGCCCGACTTCATGGTGTGGAGCGGGGTGGAGGAACTGCCCGCCCTGTGGGTGCCGTTCGCCAACCCGGTCTTCGCCCTGTCCATGGCGGTGCTCGGCCCCGTCGTCCTGGCGGTGGTGCTCGGCACGCTGGTCTTCCGCCAGCGCGTACGGGGGGCGTACTTCGCGATCCTCACCCAGGCGCTGGCCGCCGCCATGGTGATCCTGCTCGTCGGCCAGCAGGGGCTGACCGGCGGCACCAACGGCATGACGAACTTCTTCGAGCTGTTCGGCCAGGACCTCGCCGAGGACTCCACGCAGCGCGGCCTCTACCTGGTGGTGGCGGGCGTGCTCGGCGTGCTCTACCTCGCCACCCGCCAGCTGGTGAACAGCCGCTACGGCCGCCTGCTCGTCGCCGTGCGCGACGGCGAGGACCGCGTGCGGTTCCTCGGCTACGACCCCGCCCTGGTCAAGACCGTCACGTTCGCCGCCTCGGCGGGCATGGCGGGCCTGGCCGGGGCGCTGTTCGTGCCGGTCGTCGGGATCATCTCGCCGGCGCTGCTCGGTGTCGTGCCCTCGCTGGAGCTGGTCGTCGCGGTGGCCGTGGGCGGGCGGCACGTGCTGGCCGGTGCCGTGCTCGGCGCCGTCGTCATGGGGTACGCCAAGACCGCGTTCAGCGAGCAGTTCGCCGACGGCTGGCTCTACCTGCAGGGCGCCCTGTTCATCGTGGTCATGACGCTGGCCTCCAAGGGCATCGCCGGAGTCGCGCAAACCGTGGCGGGGAGGCTGCGCAGTGCTCGAGCTACGTGACGTGCAGGTGGCGTTCGACGGGTTCCGCGCGCTCGACGGCGTGAACCTGACCGTGCCCGAGGGGGAGCTGCGCTTCCTCATCGGGCCGAACGGCGCGGGCAAGACCACGCTGATCGACGTGGTCACCGGGCTGACCCGGCCGGCGGCGGGCAGCGTCCGGTTCGCCGGCCAGGACCTGGTGGGCAGGAAGGAGCACCAGATCGTCCGGCTCGGCGTCGGGCGGACGTTCCAGACCTCGGTGGTGTTCGAGGAGCTCACCGTCGTCGAGAACCTCGACCTGGCCGCCAGCTTCCGCGAACCGCTGTGGGCGCTGACCCGGCGGCGCAAGGGCGTCTCCGAGGCCGTCGCGGAGTCCCTGGCGAGGACGGGGCTCGAAGCGCTCGCCGAACGGCCGGCCGGCGTGCTCTCCCACGGCCAGCGCCAGTGGCTGGAGATCGGGATGCTGCTGGCGCAGCGGCCCAGGCTGCTGCTCCTGGACGAGCCGGTGGCGGGCATGTCCAAGGACGAGCGGGAGCGGACCGGGGAGCTGCTCACGGCCATCGCCGCGGACCACACGGTGGTCGTGGTCGAGCACGACATGGACTTCCTGCGGCGGCACGCCTCCACGGTGACCGTGCTGCACGAGGGCCGCGTCCTCGTCGAGGGGTCGGTGGACGAGGTCAGCGTCGACCCCAGGGTGCAGGAGGTGTACCTGGGCAGGAGGGCTGATGACACGGTGGGCGAGCGATCCTGAGGCCCGGGGAACGGCGCCGTGCGTCTTTCGCAATGGTCAATTAACGTCCCGGCGGCTCGCCCGCAACGTCGACGCGTCACCTTTCTCCCAGAACCGGTCAGCCAGGAAGGAACCGCCCATGGGCCTCTCCCGCTCTGATCCCGTCCCCGCTCCCCATGACCGCCACCGGACGTTCAGCGGCCGTTCGCGCCGACGGCCGACGCCGGTGACCCGCGACCGGAACACTGCCACGAGAGGAGAGGAGACCGGGCGATGCTGTCGGTGAACGGACTCGAATCGGGATACGGCCGGGCCCGCGTCCTGTTCGGGGTGTCGCTGGAGGTGGGCCCTGGGCAGCTCGTGTGCGTCATGGGGCGCAACGGCGTCGGCAAGACCACGCTGCTCAACACCGTCATGGGGGTGCTGCCCGCGACCGCGGGCACGGTGACGTTCGACGGCGCCGACGTCACCCGGCTCAAGCCGCACGAGCGCGTACGCCTCAGCATGGGCTACGTCCCCCAGGGCCACCAGTGCTTCCCGCAGCTGTCGGTGCTGGGCAACCTGCTGGTGACCGTGGAGGCCGCCAAGCAGCCCAAGGAGGCCATCGACGAGGCCCTCGACCTCTTCCCGGCGCTCAGGCCGCTGCTCAAGCGGAGCGCCGGGCACCTGTCGGGCGGCCAGCAGCAGCAGCTCGCGATGGCCCGCGCCCTGGTGACCCGGCCCAGGATGCTCATCCTCGACGAGCCCACCGAGGGCATCCAGCCGTCGATCATCCTGGAGATCGAGGCCGCCATCGAACGCCTGCACGCCGCCGGGCTGCCCGTGCTGCTCGTGGAGCAGTACCTGGACATCGCGCTGCGGTTGGCCGACACGTTCGTCATCCTCGACGGCGGCCACGTCGTACGCACCGGGGCGGCCGAGGACCTGCACCAGGAGGACGTCAGAAAACTCCTCGCCGTCTGAGCTTGTCGTTCAACCCGTGGCGCGCCTGAGTCCTTCGTCGATGCGGGTGCGCAAGGAGCGCAGCGCCTGCCTGAGCTCCGCTGGTTCGATGTCCGTGACGTCAGCGTCGAAAGTCAGGAGCAATCCAGCCAGCCCTGCCCATGACCACGCACCGAGCACGAGCCGGCAGCTGGAGTCGGTGTCGTGCTCGACCGTCCGCCGCCAAGGCCGGGAGAGCACTGCTGATCACCGGCTCGCTCACCATCGCGGCATCCCAGCTCGTCCTGTGGGCGATCACCAGAGACGGTAATGATCACCGGCCGACTACGGTCACGCGCTCGGCATCGTCCTCCCCGTCTCCGCGGTGCTCTACGTCGTGGCGGCACTCGTGATGCTCGCGCTCCCGAAGACCGCGGCCGAGACCGCCACGGGTTGAACGACAAGCTGAGCGATGCGTCCAAGAGGTGCCGTTCAGGCGGTGCTCCAGGCGCGGGCCGTGCGGATGATCTCCTCCAGGTGGCCGCTGTGCGCGCCGTGCCAGTAGACCTGCCCGCACTCGCGGCAGCGGCCGTAGGCGTCGTAGGTGCGGCTCGTGCCCGCCTCCAGCAGGGACTCGACCTCGTCCTTCGGCACCGGCTCCAGCTCGCCGTTGCAGGCCGTGCAGCGCGTCCACGGCCGCAGCGGCGGAACGAAGCGCTCCAGCAGGTCGCGCAGCTGGTCGGCGGGGTCGGAGCCGCGTACGTACGCGCCCAGCCACAGCGCGCGGCGCCGCAGCAGGCCGCGGTCCTGCGTCAGCAGCACCCGCCGCTCCTCGTTGGCCTGCACCACCAGTGACGGGTCGTCCATGTCGTTGTGGTAGGCGGCGTCGATGCCCAGCAGCCGCAGCCGCCGCGCCAGCGTGCCGAGATGCACGTCGAGCAGGAACCGCGGCTCCTCCGGCAGCTGCTGCGGACGTGGCACGGGATGGACCTCCGCCACGTCGCCGTCGGCCAGCTGGCAGGAGGGCGGCACCCCGCGTCCGTTGACCACGAGCGGCCCCACCTCGGTGAGCGGGACGCCGAGCGACTCGACGTGGTGGCCCAGCGTCGAGGTGCCGTCGGGGGTCACCTCCTGCCATTCCTGGCGGCGGCTCACGGGCAGGAACATCCTCAGTTCGGGGTCGATGCGCAGACGTGCGGTCACGTGTCCATTCTGTGGCACCCGCTACCGTGACTTCATGCCGATATCCCGCCGCGCCCTCTTCGGCTTCGTGGCCGCGGCGGCGGGCGGCTGCTCCACCGGGGATGATCTGCCGGAGCTGCGCCTCGCGACCGGGCTGACCGGCGGGCCGTACGGCGAGCTCGGCGACCGGCTCGCCGGGGAGCTGCGCCGCGACGGGCTGCGCGTGCGGGTGCTGCCCACCGCCGCCAGCGTGCAGAACCTCGCGATGATGGCCGACGGGCGCGCCGACGTGGGGTTCGCGCTGGCCGACAGCGCCGACGACGCCGTACGCGTGCGCCGCCGGCCGGTCTCCGCGCTGGCCCGGATGTACATGAACTACGTGCACCTCGTCGTCGCCTCCGGTGCGCCGATCTTCGGGATCGGCGACCTGGCCGGGCGGGTGGTGTCCGTCGGGGTGGAGGGGTCGGGCACCTCCGTGACCGCGGCCCGCGTGCTGGCCGCCGCCGCGCTCGGCCACGCGCCCCGTACCGTCCGGCTGGAGCTGGACGACTCGATCGAGGCCCTGCGCGACGGCCGGATCGAGGCGTTCTTCTGGTCGGGCGGCGTGCCCACGCCCGCCCTGGCGGCGGCCCGCGGCGTCCGGCTGCTGCCGCTGGAGGAGCTGGTGCCGGTGCTGCGCCGCAAGTACGGCCTCGTGTACGAGCACGCCACCGTCCCGGCCGGCGCGTACGCCGCCACCCGGGCCGTGCCGACCGTCGGCACCCCCAGCTACCTGATGTGCCGGACCTCGCTGCCGGCGGACGCCGCCTACACCGTCACCGAGACGCTCTTCCGCGCCCGCGACCGCCTGCGGGCCCCCTCGGCCCCCGGCGGACGGCTCGACCCGCGCTACGCCATCGGCACCGGCGCCGTGCCCCTCCACGCGGGAGCGGTCCGCTACTACCGGTCGGTCTACGGCTGAGGCAGCCGCAGCTCCACGACGAGGCCGTGCGGCGTCGCGGGCAGCAGCCGCAGCGTGGCCCCGCACGCCCGGGCCAGCTCGGAGGCGATGGCCAGGCCCAGGCCGCTGCCCGGCACGTTCGCGTGGGCGCCTGAACGCCAGAACCGGCCCGTCGCCTCCGCCCGCGCCTCCTCGCTCAGCCCCGGCCCGTCGTCGGCCACGCGCAGCACGCCGTCCTCCAGGCCGACGGTCACCGTGCCGCCCGCGGGCACGAACTTCTGGGCGTTGTCGAGCGCGATGTCGGCGATCCTGGCCGCCGCCTCCGGCACCGTCGCCCCCTCGGGGACGTGGGTCACCAGGCGGACGTCCTTGGCCGCGTACACCTCCCGCCAGGCCGCCAGCCGCGGCGCGAGCTCGCTCTCCTTGACCTCGACGCCCGCGCCCGCCTCCACCTGGGCGAGTGCCAGCAGGTCGGCCACCAGCAGCGTCAGCCGGTCCAGCTCGGCCAGCGCCTCCTCGAACTCGGCCCGCCCCTTGCCGCGCAGGTGCGGCTCCAGGTTCTCCAGCCGCAGCCCGAGCACGGTGAGAGGGGTGCGCAGCTCGTGGGAGGCGTCGGCGACGAACGCCCGCTGCCGCTCCATCGCCCCCGAGACCGCGTCGGCCATCGCGTTGAAGCGCTCCTCCAACCGCCGCAGCTCGGACGGTCCGACGCCGTGATGCGCCCGCGCGTCCAGCCGGCCCCCTGCGATGGCCTGGGTGGTGCGGTCGAGCTCGGTGACCGGCCGCAGGATCCAGCGGGCCAGCCCGCGCGCCGCCAGCACCGCGTACGCCAGAACGGTCAGCGACCCCGCCGCCAGCGCGGCCCACACCAGCGTCACGTCCATCCGAGCCCGCTCGGCCGGGGCCTGGAGCAGCACCACGCCCGACAGCTGCGCGTCCCGTCCCGACGGCTCGGCCAGCAGCACCGTGCCCGGCCCGAACGGCGTGATCAGCGGCAGCTCGTCGGTCGTGCGCCCGGACAGCGCCAGCCGCACCGCCGCGCGGTCGTCGGCCTGGAAACGGCCCGCCGTGAGCAGGACCGCGCCGTCGCGGTCGCGGACCCGCACGGCGGCGCCGTACAGCTCGGCGTAGCGGTTCAGCTCGGCGACCAGGCCGGTGTGGTCGTCGTCGCGGGCCGCCTGGTCGGCCAGCTCCGCGAAGCGGGTGGCGTCGGCGCGGCGGTCGAGCAGCAGCCGGTTGGTGCGATGGGAGGCGTACGCCAGCCCCAGCGGCACCGCCAGCGCCACCACCAGGACCGCGATCAGCGTGGTGAACGTGACCACCAGCCGGGTGTTCACGCCGTCGAGCCCAGCCGGTAGCCGGTGCCGCGCAACGTCTCCACCAGCCCCGGACGGCCGGTCTTGGCCCGCAGGTTGGCCACGTGCACGTCCAGCGAGCGCGAGGCGGACAGCAGCGGGTCGCCCCAGACCTCGTCGAGGATCTCCTCCCGGCCGCGCACCACGCCGGGCTCGCGCGCCAGCATCGCCAGCAGGTCGAACTCGCGCCTGGTCAGCGTCACCGGCTCCCCGGCCACGGTGACGCGGCGCGCCCCCAGGTCGATGCGGACGTCGCCGACGCACACCACGTCGTCGCGCGTCGGCCGCGGACGGGTGCCGCGCCGCACCACCGCCTCCATGCGGGCCATCAACTCGGCCGTCCGGAACGGCTTGACCAGGTAGTCGTCGGCCCCGGAGCGCAGGCCGCGCAGCACGTCGCGCTCCTCGGTCCGCGCGGTCACGACGATCACCGGCACCGCCGAGACCCGGCGCAGGCGGCGCAGCAGGTCGAGCCCGTCCATGTCGGGCAGCCCCAGGTCGAGCAGGACGAAGTCGGCGCCCCCCGCCAGCCGGAGTGCGTCGACCGCCTGCCCGGCCCGGGTGACCGTGTGGCCGTGGCGGGCGAGGGCGGTGACGAGCGCGGACGCGAGCCGATCGTCGTCCTCGACCAGAAGAACCCGCATGTCGCCAGGTTAGACGCGGGCCGCCACGGCATCGCCCGACGCCTGCTCGGCCCGGGAGAGGGCGGCGTCCCTGGTCTCGCGCATGGTGAGGTACACCACGAGCGAGACGGCGGCGCAGCCGGAGACGTACCAGAAGAAGCCCGACTCGATGCCGGCGTCCTTGAACCACAGGGCGACGTACTCGGCGGTGCCGCCGAAGAGCGCGTTCGCGATCGCGTACGGCAGCGCCACGCCGAGCGCGCGCACGTTCGTCGGGAACAGCTCGGCCTTCACCACCGCGTTGATCGAGGTGTAGCCGGTGATGATGATCAGCCCGGCCAGCGACAGCACCAGCCCGCCGGCGAACCCGCTCACCCCGCCGAGTGCCGTCATGAGCGGCACCGTGGCCACCATCGACCCGATCCCGAACGTGATCAGCAGCGGCCGCCGCCCGATCCGGTCCGACAGCGCCCCCGCCGGCGGCTGCAGGCACATGAAGATGAACAGCGCGCAGAAGCTCACCAGCGTCGCCGTCTCCTTGGCCAGCCCGGCGGTGTTCGACAGGTATTTGGTGAGGTACGTCGTGTACGTGTAGTACGCGACCGTGCCGCCCATCGTCAGCGCGATGACCAGCAGCGCCTCCTTCTTGTGGCTGAGCAACTCCCTGATCGTGCCGCGCTTGGCGTCCTTGGTCGCGCGCTCCTCCTCGTCGTACGCCTCCGTCTCCAGGAGACTGCGGCGCAGGTAGAACACGACCGCGGCGGCCACCGCGCCCACCACGAACGGGATGCGCCAGCCGTAGGAGTTCAGCGCCTCGGCCGACATCGTGTTCTGCAGCACGATCTGCAGGCCGAGGCCGACGAGCTGGCCGGCGGTCATGGAGACGTACTGGAAGCTGGAGGCGAAGCCGCGCCGGCCGCGCGGGGTGGCCTCGGTGAGGTACGTCGCGCTGGCCGCGTACTCGCCGCCGACCGACAGGCCCTGCAGCAGGCGCGCCACCACGAGCACGAGCGCGCCGAAGTAGCCGACCGCGTCGTACGTCGGGGCGATCGCGATCAGCAGGGCGCTGGCCGACATCAGCGTGACGGTGAGGGTGAGCGCCGCCTTGCGGCCCTTCCTGTCGGCGTAACGGCCGAGCAGCCAGCCGCCGAGCGGGCGCATGAAGAAGCCCACGGCGAAGATGGCGGCCGTGTTGAGCAGCTTCGCCGTGTCGTCGCCCTCAGGGAAGAACGACGCGGCGAAGTAGACGGCAAAACTGCTGTAGACGAACCAGTCGTACCACTCGACCAGGTTGCCGACGGAACCACCGACCACGGCCTTCCAGGGCACGCGTGCTTTGCTCACGAAGAACCTCCCGACGGAGTGAAGATGCAGGTCAGAGCCTTACCCCAGAAGGTTGTTCGGGCAAGGGAGGTCGCCGGAGATCTAACGTTCGCTTAACCTTGCCGCCTCAGCGCGGCGGCTCGGCGCTTGACCCGGCCGCCTCGGCGCGGCGGCGGCTCGGCGCTAGACCTGGGCGTCAGCGCAGCGGCGGCTCGGCGTTCTCCGCCCGCTCCAGCGCCAGCTCCGGCCACCACTCGCCGGCCGGCGGCGCCACCACGCCGCGCTCGGGGTCGAGCTCGCCGTCCGTGCCCCGCCTGCACCGGCCGCCGGACGTGCCCGGCCGCGCGATCCACAGGTACGCGTCCACCAACTCCTCACCCGTCTCCGTCGTGGGCCGCTCGCCCACGCCCCGTCCGGGCGGGTTGCACCACACCTGTGGGTCCTTGTACCGCTTGTCCGGCGCCCAGGAGCCGCGGCCGTTCCTGGCGGTGTCGACCACGAAGTGCGGCATGGCCGCCGGGTCCACCTGGACGTCCGCCGGGCAGCCCGCCCGGCCGGTCGCCCGCCGTACGGCGACGCAGGCCGACAGTTCCTTGCCGTACCCGACGCTCTTCTCCGTGGTCTGGAAGGCGGCGGTGTTGAGGAAGAACCCGTCGGCCGCCTCGATCCCCGCGCCGATCAGCCGCTCGGCCATGATCGCGGTGCCCGGCCAGTCGGCCTGGCTGCCGTCGAGGTAGACGGCCGTCGCGGGGTTGGACTTGAGCGTGCGCACGGCCCGGCGCAGGTCGTCGTAGCGGTGCTGGGCCGAGCCGCCGGGGTCGCAGTTCTCCGTGCCGGGCAGGTTGACCAGGCTGGACGGCTCCAGGATGACCACGGCCTCGGCCTGGCCGATCTGGCGGGCCACGCCCGTGATCCACTCCTGGTACGCCTCCCTGTCGGCGGGTGTGGCCGGCCGGCAGTCGCCGCCCGGCAGGTGGTTGACCAGGAACACCGGGACGCCCCCCGCCTGCCGGGCCTCCGTGAGCCGCTGCGCCACCTCCGGCCTTGCGTCCGTCTGGTCGAGGCGGATCGCGTGGGGGACGGCGGCCAGCCGGCGCATCAGCTCGGCGTCGTCCGGGCGCTCGTCGTTCCACAGCTCCGCCTGGCGGCTCGCGCCCGGCTCCGGCGGGGCGTAGAACGTGACCGGCTCCTCGATTCTCAGCGGGTTGCGCCCGGCGACGGGTCGCTGGGGCGCCTCGCCGTCGTCCGGCCCCGTTGGACTGGCCGCATCGGTCGGGGCATCGGTCGGCGCACTGGTCGCGGTACTGGTCGCGGTACTGGTCGGGGCGCTCTCGTCGCGCCACGCCAGGGCGGCCGACACACCTGCGGCTGCGACGAGGACGGCGACGGTCCCGGCCAGCACCTTGCGCCGCGGGCCCCTCAGCAGCCCCGCGAGGCCGTGCGAGCCTTCCGCGGTGTCAGCGCCGGGTAACTTTCCGCCTGCCCCGGCCGTGGCAGCGGGCGGCACTCCGGCTTCCACAGAGGCGGCGAGCCCGGTGCCGCTCGTGCCGGTCGTGCCTGGCGTGGCGGACGTGAGAACGGACGGGTCCGCGAAGCTCAGCCGGTCCATCAGCTCCTGGGCCGTCGGGCGTTCGGCCGGATTCTTGGCCAGGGCCGCCACCACCAGCTCAAGCAGCGGCCCGGAGAGCCCGCTCAGCTCCGGCGGAGCGTTCACGATGCGCGCCAGCACCGCCGGCACCGGCCCCGTGCCGAACGGCGGCGCCCCGCCGGCGGCGAACGCCACCGTGCACCCCCACGAGAAGATGTCCGAGGCGGGCCCGACCTCGCCCCCCCGCGCCTGCTCGGGCGACATGTACGCCGGCGTCCCCACGATCGTGCTGCTCATCTCCGCGTCCATGAGCTGCGCGATCCCGAAGTCGATGACCTTGGGCCCCACCTGCGACAGCAGCACGTTGGACGGCTTGAGATCGCGGTGCACCACCCCGGCCCCGTGGACGGCCCGCAACGCCATGGCCGTCGCGGCGGCCAGACCGTCGAGTGCCGAGCCCCTCAGCGGCCCGGACGCGCGCACCGCCTGCCCGAGACTGGGCCCCTCGACGTACTCGGTGACCAGGTACACCACCTCGCCGTGCACGTCGGCGTCGAGCACGGGAGCGGTGCAGAAGCGGGCCACCCGCCGCGCGGCGGCCACCTCACGGGCGAAGCGGCGCCGGAAGTCCGGGTCGGCGTCCATCCGGGCGTGCAGCAGCTTGACGGCCGCCCGCGCCCCGTCGGGGCCCTGCCCCAGGTAGACGACGCCCATGCCGCCCTCGCCCAGCCGGCCGAGCAGCGTGTACGGCCCCACCCGCCGGGGATCCCCGTCTCTCAGCTCCTCCATGGACATGGATCGTCAGGCTAACGTGCCGTCGCGTGGACCTCCATGGCTCTACAGCGTCAGCCGCCACTCGTACCACTCGTCGAAGAGCTCGAAGCCCATGGCCTCGTTGATGGCGAGCATGTGGGCGTTGGAGGTGGCGTTCCAGGTGATGATGCGCTCGACGCGCGGCTCGCGCTCGCGCAGCCGGAACAGGTTGGTGAGCTTGAGCAGCAGCCCCAGGCGGTGGCCGCGGTGCCCGGCCAGCACCGTCGTGTCGGTCTGGACGGCCCAGCCGTGGGAGTGGTCGGCGTCGAGCAGGATGCGGGTGAAGCCGGCCGGGGCGCCGTCGGAGTCGCGGCGGGCGATCACGGTGTAGGCGGTCTGGTCGGCCGCGGCCATGCGCTCCTCGCGGGCGCGGATCTGGTCGGCGGTGAAGTGGAAGTCGTCGACGCCGCTGTCGCGCGGGGCGTCGTTCATGCCGTTCATGAGCGTGGCCACGTCGGGCATGAGCTCGGGGGCCGCCGGGCCGGTCCAGTGTTCGAGGCTGTAGCCGGGCGCCTGCGGGACCATCCGCTCCAGTTTCGCCCAGTCGCAGCGGCGCAGGTCGAGCGTGCGGCGTGCTTCGACGAGGGCGACCGTCATGCCTCGGGCGCGGGCGAAGGCGGCACCGGCCCCCACGACGGGCGTCTCGGCCAGCAGCAGCCGCCTGTTGTCGGCCCGCATGCGGCCGAGGGCGTGCTCGAAGAGCGCCGTGCCGAGCCCGCGCCCGCGCCGGGCGGGGCGCACGACGAGCGGGAAGAGCCAGGCCATGTGACGGTTGTCCAGGATGGGGAACGACAGGCCGTAACCGCCGGCGACCTCGCCGTCCTCGACCGCCGCCCACGCCTCGACCCGGTCGGCGGGGCGGTCCGCGACGATCTCGAGGACGAAACGGGACCGCGAGATCGGCGGGCCGGGATCGCCGGAGCCTTCGCTGTAGGCCGCGTGCAACGCCGCGGCGAGCCTCTCCGCGCCGCCGCCTTCGATCCGCTCGATCCGCATGCCGTCCAGCCAAGCGCACCCGGGCTGGCCGGCGCGAACGGTTTTCTACTGGCGGTAGTTCTCCACCTCGTCGGCGGGGCGGGGAGCGGCGTTGTCCGGGTCCTCGCCCGCCCTGCGCCGGGCCCGCCGCTGCCGCAGCAGGTCCCAGCACTGGTCGAGGGCGTTCTCCAGCTGGTCGATGCGCGCGCGTTCCTCGTCCGAGGTCACCTCTCCCGCCGACAGTCTGGTGCGCAGCTCGTGCTCCTCGCTGACCAGGGAGCTGATCCTCGTGAGTATCTCGTCGTCCCGCATGTCCGAGACTCTACCTATGGCGTGATAGAACACGCCCTATGTCTGGTATTGCGCTGGTAAGGAAGCCCGGCCCCCGTATTGCCGAGGGCATCGTCACCCACATCCAGCGCGAACCGGTGGATCCCGTACGCGCCGCCGCCCAGCACGACGCTTACGTCGCCGCCCTCGCCGCGGCCGGCTGGCGGACCGTGCACGTGCCCCCCGCCGACGACCTGCCCGACGCGCCGTTCGTGGAGGACACGCTCGTGGTGTCGGGGCGGCTCGCCGTACTGACCAGGCCGGGGGCGGTGGAACGGCGGCCCGAGGTCGACTCCGTGGCCCAGGTCGTGCGGGACCTCGGCATGAAGGCGGTCAGGATCGCGCGGCCCGGCACCCTCGACGGCGGCGACGTGCTGCAGAGCGGCCCCACCGTGTACGTCGGCAGGTCCGCCCGCACCAACGCCCAGGGCATCACACAACTCGCCGCCCTCCTGCCCGAGCGCACGGTCGTGCCCGTGGACCTGAGCGGCGTGCTGCACCTGAAGTCGGCCGTCACCGCACTGCCCGACGGCACCCTCATCGGCGACCCGCGCCACGTGGACCTGCCCGGCCTGCTCGTGCCGGAGGAAGAGGCCGGCGCCCACGTCGTGCCGCTGGGCGGCGACCGCGTCCTGCTGGCCGCCTCGGCCCCCCGGACGGCCGCCATGCTGGAGAAGCGGGGACTGACCGTGACCACGGTCGACATCTCCGAGTACGAGAAGCTCGAAGGGTGCGTGACCTGCCTGAGCGTGCTGGTCACGGACTGAGCTTCTCGCCATCTGAGATCACGCGCAGCGCATCGCGAGACGTCTGGTAACGTGCATGACATGCTGCGCGGTGTTCTTCTTAGCTGCCGCGGCGGGGGCCTTTAAGGCCGGCTCCCTCGCCGCGGAGCGAGTCGTGCGCGTCGGCCGCCTTCCACAGCAGTCCGACGAGGAGCATCCGCAATGACCGCTCAACAGCCGAGCCGTATGCCGATCCACCGTTATCAGCCCTTCGAGCCGATCCGGCTGACCGACCGCACCTGGCCCGACAAGGTCATCACCAAGGCGCCCCGCTGGTGCGCGGTAGACCTGCGCGACGGCAACCAGGCGCTGATCGACCCGATGGATCCGCACCGCAAGCTCAAGATGTTCGAGCTGCTGGTACGCATGGGCTACAAGGAGATCGAGGTCGGCTTCCCGGCCGCCTCGCAGACCGACTTCGACTTCGTCCGCCAGATCATCGAGGAAGACCGCATCCCCGGCGACGTGGTCATCCAGGTGCTGACGCAGGCCAGGCCCGAGCTGATCGAGCGCACCTTCGAGGCCATCGAGGGCGCTGAGCAGGCCATCGTCCACCTGTACAACTCGACCTCCACCCTCCAGCGCCGCGTCGTCTTCGGCCAGGACAAGGACGGCATCACCGCCATCGCGGTCGAGGGCGCCAAGCTGGTCAAGAAGCTCGCCGACGCCACCGACGTCGACGTGCACTTCCAGTACTCTCCCGAGTCGTTCACCGGCACCGAGCTGGAGTACGCGGTCGAGGTGTGCGACGCCGTCAACGAGGTGTGGCAGCCCACGCCCGAGCGCAAGGTCATCATCAACCTGCCCGCCACGGTCGAGATGGCCACGCCCAACGTGTACGCCGACCAGATCGAGTGGATGCACCGCCACCTCAAGCACCGCGACTCGATCATCCTGTCGCTCCACCCGCACAACGACCGCGGCACCGCCGTGGCCGCCGCCGAGCTGGGCTACATGGCGGGCGCCGACCGCATCGAGGGCTGCCTGTTCGGCAACGGCGAGCGCACCGGCAACGTCTGCCTGGTCACCCTCGGGATGAACCTGTTCTCCCAGGGCGTCGACCCCGAGATCGACTTCAGCGACATCGACGAGATCCGCCGCGTCACCGAATACTGCAACCAGCTGCCCGTCCACCCGCGCCACCCCTGGGGCGGCGAGCTGGTCTACACCGCCTTCTCCGGCTCCCACCAGGACGCCATCAAGAAGGGCTTCGAGCACCTCGAACACGACGCCGCCGGGGCCGGCGTGCCGGTCGACGACTTCACCTGGGCGGTGCCCTACCTGCCGATCGACCCGAAGGACATCGGCCGCAGCTACGAGGCCGTCATCCGGGTCAACAGCCAGTCGGGCAAGGGCGGCGTCGCCTACATCATGAAGTCCGACCACCAGCTCGACCTGCCGCGCAAGCTGCAGATCGAGTTCTCCAAGGTCGTGCAGGCGCGCACCGACACCGAGGGCGGCGAGGTCACGCCCGCCGCGATGTACGAGATCTTCCGCGACGAATACCTGCCCAACCCGGCCCACCGCTGGGGCCGGCTCAGCCTCATGGCCCACCGGTCGGAGTCCACGGGTGAGGACGACCGCATCAGCGCCGACGTCCGCTTCGACGGGGAGATCCGCGAGATCTCGGGCGCCGGAAACGGCCCGATCTCGGCGTTCACCGACGCGCTCGCGTCCATCGGCGTCCACGTCCGCGTGCTCGACTACGTGGAGCACGCGATGAGCGCCGGCAGCGACGCCAAGGCCGCCTCCTACCTGGAGTGCGACGTCGCCGGGCAGGTGCTGTGGGGCGTCGGCATCGACGCCAACGCCACCACCGCCGCCCTCAAGGCCGTCATCTCCGCCGTCAACCGCGCCACCCGCTGACCCACGGCTCTTCCGGCCGGCCCCGGCACGACCTGCCGGGTCCCGGCCCCCTTGGTAGGCGCCCACAAGGCAGCACACCACTCACTCGACCGCGTCCCCCGACCCAGGGGTGTCGCGGCCGAGTCGTATCAGCCCTCGACAGATCTCCACGACTCCACGGTCGCTTCGGCGATGGCGTGGATGCGGTGTCCATAGGCCGGGTGCCCATCCGCCGCGAAGCTGCCGTCCCTGAACGGCAACCCGCACAACGTGGCGCGGAAGCTCCTGGGGGATTCGCCCTGGGGAAGCGGCGCGTAGGCCTCCAACGGCGCCATGTCGTAGCCCGATCGTGCCCGGTGATTGTTCCGCGCCACCTGATGCGCCGTCAGACGCAGCAGCGCGTCAAGGCCCTTGTCCAGGTAGAACTGCAGGAGCCGGAACTGACCGTCCCGATAGTTCTCATGCGCTTGTGAAGGATGCTGCAGGAGATGAACGCAGACCACAGGCGCATGCCACCTGTACATCTGAGGATCGCTCTGCTCTTCCGCCAGGATCCCGTGGAAATAGTCCACGCACACGCCCAGCGGCCCGGCCGCCGCACCGCACTCGCACCGGCTCACGCCGGCACCATCAGCCATGGCCTGCAACCTAGGCGGCCACCAACAGCCTTGTCGACGGGATTTCCTGGCAGACCGGCACCGCATCGCCCTTGCCGAGCCGGCCCACGACGTAGTTATGATCCCGTGGTCACCGCCGGAGACGCCTTCGGCCCTCTGATCACGTGGAGACCGCCTGTGCACGACGTCGCCCTGTTCGAAGCGTTACTGATCGGCGGACGTGCCGGAGTCGGCAAGACCACCGTCGGGTGGGAGGTCTCCGCGCAACTACAGGCTGCTCGCGTCGCGCACTGCCTCATCGAGGGCGACAACCTGGACCAGGCGTTCCCCGCCCCGCCCGGCGATCCGCACCGAGCCAAGTTGACCGAGGCCAACCTCGCCGCCATCTGGCGCAACTACGCCGCGCTGGGATACCGCAGGCTCATCTACACCAACACCGTCTCCATCCTGGAGCCCGACCTCATCGCCCGCGCCATGGGCGGCACACCCCGCATCACCTCCGTACTCCTGACCGCTGATGACACGACCGCCCGGCAACGCCTCGGCGCCCGCGAGATCGGCAGCCAACTGGACCCGCACCTGACCCGCAGCGCCGCCATGGCCCGCCACCTGGACGCCAACGCGCCCTCCTCGGCAGTGCGCGTCCCCACCGACGGCCGCTCCGTAACCGACATCGCCCGCGACGTCATCGCCGCCACCCACTGGCCAACCACGCAGCCACAGCCTTCGGACCACGATTTACGCCTGGAGTACTAGGGCGTGTATCGGAAGTGGATCTCGTGCGTAGGGTGTTGGCATGTCGCTGAGCCGCATAGCCCTCTCCTCCGGCCGTTCGATCGAGCTCTCTCAGCTGTGGCTGTCTTCTACCTACGGCGACATGCTGGAGGGCTATCCGTGCAAGCGCGTTAACGACCTGAAGGTCAGCGGTCGCCTGCGGGCCGCCGAACAAGCTTTTCCCGCCACGCCGGTCCATCTCATTCCGCCCCCGCGCGAGTACCCGGACCAGACCGCAGGTGCGTTCGGTCCAGTCGAGGTGCTGCCCTCCGTGGCTTGCATCGGCGCCTTCCGCTCAACAGCAGTTGCCTCTGACCACGACCCGGTGCTGTACCGCTCCGCCCTCACCATCGTGTGGTTCCAGCCCACCCCGGACGTCCCGTCAGGCCACGGTGCTGATCTGGCCCTCCGCAACATCCGCTGGGAGGAGCTAGCCCAGGACTACGAGCTTTAGCGACGCGCGTCGATCACAGCCACTCGCTGACGGCCGCAACGAGGACAGTCGCCTCATAGCGGACCGCAAGCTTGTCGTAACGGGTGGCCACGGCCCGATGGCGCTTGAGGCGGTTGATCCCACACTCCACCGCGTGGCGCTCGCGGTAGTCGATCTCGTCGAACTTCGGTGGCCGGCCGCCGCGCGAGCCGCGTATCTTGCGGTTACGCGCTTGGTCAACTTGTCCGGGATGGCGCAGCGGATCCCGCGCCGACTCAGGTACGCGCGGTTCTTGCGGGAGGCATATGCCTTGTCGGCACGCACGCGGTCGGGCCGAGTGCGGGGCCTGCCCGGCCCGATGCGGGGCACACGGATCTTCTTCAGGACGGGCTCGAACTAGAGCGAGTCCCCGCGCTGCCCGGCCGTGATCAGGATCGACATCGGCTTCTGGCCCTGCTCGATGGCTAGGTGCAGCTTGGTGGTCAGGCCACCGCGCGAGCGCCCGAGGCCATGGTCATCCGGCTCGATGCTGAGTCCGCAGGGCGGCTCCTTCTGCAGATCCCCCCTTTTCCGCGCCCCGGCGGCGTGCTGGTGGGCCCGGCACACGGTGGAGTCGACGTTGATGTCCTAATGATCAAGTTCTTGGCGTCCGCCTGGGCCTGCAGCTTCGTAAAGATCCGTTGCCAGGTGCCGTCTCTCTGCCAGCGCCTGAACAGGTCGTACACCCGGCCCCAGGGCCCGTATCGCTCCGGGACGTCCCGCCACGGCGTCCCGGTGCGGATCCGCCAGCGTATGCCGTCGATCAGCTGCCGCTTCGTCCATCTCGGCGGGCGCCCCGGCTTCTTGCTCTTGGGTGATAGCAGCTTCAGGCAGGCCCACTGTGCATCCGTCAGATCTCCGCGCGCCACGAATCAAGATCGTGTCACGCCACAGATCCACTTCCGATACACGCCCTCTAGTGCCAACGCCGTTCAGTTAAGGGGAAAGGGCTGTTCGTCAAGACCGGTGAACAAAGCAGCGGAGCCGCTGTAGAAGAGGTCTGTCACTCCAAGACATCCTCACCACAGGAGCTCCGCTGTTGGAACAGGTTGCCATAGAACGAACGGCCAGGGTAGCCGCGGGGGTGTTCGCGCCGGGGCACCTGGGCGAACTGACCCGGATCATCCCGTTCGAGATGGTCGATGAGGTGCTGGCGCAGACGCATGCGCGGCAGCGCAGGGTCCGGCTGGTCCCGGCGCGGGTCACGGTCTACCTGCTGCTGGCCGCGGCGTTGTTCACCGGGCTGGGCTACCTGCAGGTCTTCGACCGGTTATGCACGGGATTGGCGGGCCTGGCGCCGGTGCGGCCCAGCGGCAGCGCTCTTCGCCAAGCCCGCCAGCGACTGGGAGCAGCACCGATGAAGGCGCTGTTCGACCTGGTCAGCGGCCCTGCGGTGACGACTGCCGGCGCTGGATGGTGGCGGGGACTGCGGGTGGTCGCCGTCGATGGCACCCTGCTGCCGGTCCCGGACTGTCCGGCCAACCTTACGGTCTTCACCCGCCAGCGGCTCGGTAACGGGATCTCGGGATACCCGCAACTGCGGCTGGCCGCGCTGGTGGCCTGCGGCACCCGGTCGGTCATGGCAGCCGTGTTCGGACCCGCCACGATCGGTGAGCTGGACTACGCCCGCCGCCTGGCCGCGCATCTACAGACCGGGATGCTCCTGCTGGCCGACCGCAACTTCGCCGCCACCGACCTGCTCAACCAGCTGGCCGCCACCGGCGCCGATCTGCTGGTGCGCTGCAAGTCCGGCCGGAACCTGCCCGCCGTGGCCCGCTGCCGGGACGGCTCGACCCTGGCCCGGCTGGGCGCGCTGACCGTTCGCGTCATCGACGCCGAGATCACCATCCGCACCGCGGCGGGCACCCGGACGGGCCGCTACCGGCTGCTGACCACCCTCACCGACGCCACCGCCCACCCGGCGGCGGACCTCATCCGGCTCTACCACGAGCGCTGGGAGATCGAGACCGCCTACGCGGAGCTGAAGTCCACGATCCTGGACGGGCACGTCCTGCGCTCGCGCACCCCTGATGGCATCGAGCAGGAGGTCTGGGCCCTGCTGACCGCCTACCAGGTCCTGCGGACCGCGATGACCGACGCCACCGACAGCGTCCCGGGCACCGACCCGGACCGGGCCGGCTTCACCACCGCCCTGGCCGCCGCCCGTGACCAGCTCATCCTGGCCGCCGGCGTCATCACCGGCACCGACATCGATCTGGTCGGCACCATCGGCCGTCACGTGCTGGCCCACCTCCTTCCCGCCCGGCGAGTCCGTACCAAAGACCGCATCGTCAAACGCGCGATCTCCAAATACAACGCCCGCGGACCCGCCATCGATCGGACCACCTACAAAGCCACCATCAGCATCAACATGATCAGCAGCCCTTGACACCGATGCCCCGGCCTTAACTGAACGGCGTTGCCTCTAGTGCCCCAGCTACAGATCGCGATCTTCGCTGGTGCAGCCGTACGCTGTCGTCTGCCGCCACCGCATGATCTTCGTTTGCCGACACAACGGTCGTGATCGGGGTGGCCGCAGGTGTTCGTTGTACTCGCCCACCACGCCGCCTTGTCAAGGAGGACGTCTCATGCGTTGGCTGGACGTGCGCCGACACAGCTTGACCAAGAAGGGTGCGATACGCGGCAGGGGGTCCCATCTGTCGGCTGACGGTATCGCCCTGGCCCGTTTCATCGGTTCTGGAGTCGGCCCCTACGAGCGCGTCGTCACCAGTTCGTCCCCACGAGCGGTCGAGACCGCCGTCGCGATGGGGTTCGCCGTCGACGACACCATGGAGATGCCGTCAGGCTACGTGTCCGGAGAGATCCCCCGGCATGCTCAGTGGGAATGGGCCGAGCCGTACCAGCAGATCGCGGACATCATCCGGAAGGGCCATGCCGCGGCGGCCGTGGCCGAGACCCACCGTACGATCTGGGCTGAGACGGTGGCTGGTGTCGCGGAGGGCGGGTCGGCGCTGTTGACCGGGCACGGAGGGGCGATCGAGCTGGCGTTGGTAACGTGTTTGCCGGATGCTCCGCACGACACGTGGGGAACGCCGTTCGCACACTGCGATGGCGTTCGCCTCGGCTTCACCGATGGTCGGTTTGTCGGCGTTGAGTTTTCCGGGCACCGCAGCGTCATCCCCGGCCGAACTGAAGATCGCTGAGGACGGCTGGAGCACTAGGAGCCGGGAGTGCACCGGTAGACCTCGCCGTAGCGCTTCTGCGCAACCCGCATAAGCTCAACCAAATCCTTGATCCCGTCCCGCCCTTCGGCGACCCGGGTGAGATAGATGTCGATCATTCGCTCCTTGCCACCGCAACGAAACTTAGCGCTCACTCGGTACGGCTGATCGCCCAGGGGGCCCTGCGTCACCTTGGCGGCCATGCCGTCGCCCAGATCGGTGGGCAGCCTGATCCCACCGTGCCGTGCATACACGCTGCTCCGATCCTCCATCAGAAAGTTCAGCTGTTCCTGACTTGCCCGGCTGTTCGCTGCCAGCCAGTTGACCTGGAGAGGCCGAGAAGCCGTTTCAGGAGCCCAGCACTCGCCGTTTTCCTCGGTGCCGGCCATTCTCCCCGCGATCGACCCGGTCATCCCGCTCACCAATCGCAACGCCTGCTCAGGGATGAGCTCGCAGACGTATGGAGAGGTGTCCACGATCGGCTGCGGTGCCGGAGCCGGTCTGGAAACGATGTCCGGTCCCGCTGTGCACGCTGCCCCGGTGACCACAAGGCCACCCAGCGCGGCGGGCAGACCAGACATCCTCATCTTTCACTGCCGGAAGTTGGGATCTGCAAGCCGAGGTAGGCACCCACGTCGCTGGTCCTGCTGAGCGTGCCACTGAAACGATCGAGCATTCCACTGCTTCCACCTTTGTCCCGCACCCAACTGAGAAATTCGCTGTATTCCTGTGGGCTCATTTGCGAGTAGGGCTTAATCGTCGTCGACGCTCCAGTCGCGAAGATCTGGCCCTCGCCGGAAAGTTCGTCGAGCAGGCCCTTGTTCAGCATGGACGTGGCGAGCATTTGCTCTGCAAGCCTCTCCACCGCTTGCCGGTTGTCCCGCACCGTTTGATGCGTCTCGTCCAAGGCACGCGCGGACATTCTCTGGGCGACATGGTCGGCGAGTTCGTCGTGCGCGGCCCCGGCGAGCTTCTCATACCCGTTGCCGATCAGTTCACCGAAGGCGCTGGTGGCGAGTCGGCTCGCCCACGTGGCTCCCGGCACCGGCAGCAGCCCGATCGCGTCGCTCACCATGGTCGTCAGTTCTTTGTCCGCCTCTTTGTCGTCCATCCCTTGGGCGATCAGTACCTGGCGGCGGGTCTCCACGATGTGGTTGAAGGGGCGTGCCTCTTCCACGATCCTGTCCGTCAGGAACTCCTTGACGTCGTCCTTGGTGATCCGGCCATCCCCGTCGAGGTCGAAGCGTTTGACGTCGGCCTGCGTGAAACCGAGGTGTTCGGCGTTGGCAGTGGTGAGGCCGACCGGGGGGACGGTGTTGAGGGCGGCGCGCATGTGTTCGGTCTGGGCTCTGATCAGGGCTTCGAATCCGGCGTCGTTCGAGGTGGCCAGGACCAGGGCGTAGGACATGTCCTCGGGGGTGACCTTTTCGAAGGTCGCGCGGTTCAGGTAGAGGCGGGAAAGCTGGTCGATGTGGGCGGCGAGCGCACGGGCCAGAGGGAGGCTCAACGGCGTGTAGCGGTCGAACGAGTCGCGGTCTCTGATTTCCAGGTTGCCGGTTCCGGACTTGGCGAAAGCGCCGCGGACCTCGTCGGCGAGGAGCTTGGCCAGCTCGGCGGCCAGCTTCCTGGAGGTCGCGTCCTGGCCGGTCGTCGCGCTCACCAGCAGCTCGTTGAACGGCGCGTGGTCGCCCCAGTGGCGGGCGGCGTCCCACCGGGTGGTCAGCAGGTGGTCGAGCACGGACTCCTTCCACCCGGCAGGGGTGTGGGCGAGCAGTGCCTGGGAGGTCTCGCGGCTGTACTTCGCCGCGTGGAACAGGTCGTCGACCACCGATGAGGTCATGGCGCCCAGGTGCGTACCGGGTCGAAGCAGGGTGTCGAGGCCGAGCGCGCCGGCCAGATCCGCGACGGGCAGTCGCCTGCCGCCGAAGAAGCGCCCGAGCGCGTCGTCGCTCGCCGCCCAGGCGTCCCGGCGCTGCTCGTACTCGTGGACGATCACGTCGCGCCCGACGACCTCCATGAACTCCTTCGAGTACGGCGGCCTCCCGTCGTGGGCGCGCCAGATGAGCGCCTGCGCCTGATACCCGGAGTACGTCGTGCCGCCGACCCTGTGCTGAGCCCGGCCGTGTTTCACCAGGCCCGCGAGGATACCGGGGTCGGCGGCCTTGGCCAGAGCCGTGCTCAGCAGGAGCAGAGCCTTCTTGCCCTGGCCGGAGAGCCGGCCCAGGAGGGCCGCGTCTCCACGGGCCTTGGCGTCGCGCAGCCGCACGGCGAGCGCGCCGGGCAGCCGGGTCACCCCGGCGGCGCCCAGCACACCCAGGAACGTCGTGGCGAACGCCGCATCGCCGGTGCGCGACGCGTAGCTCAAGAGCTCGGCCAGCGCCGCGGTGTCCCCGTCGGCGGCCTTCAGTGCGGCACGCCCCGCCAGCGTCCCGTCCAGCAGCCCCTGGGCTGCCTCCAGGCCGTCGGGCAGCTCCAGGTAGCTCCCGGCCGGGGTGCTCCTGCCGAACGTGACCTGCCGGCGCTGCAACTCGTGGACCATCCTCTGCCGCCGCCGCAGGTCCTCGGCCTGCGCGGTGGCCCGCCCGGCCAGTTGCCGCAGTCGCACCGCCGGAGACGGGTCCAGCCCGGCGCCGCGCAGTTCGTGGTGCAGGGCCTGCGCCAGCGCCTCCAGCCGCGCCGCCGCCTCGGTGTGCCTGCTCGCCATCGTGTCGAAGTCGGGCAGCCGGACCCCGGAGAACTCCGTCATGCCGGGTCCTGGAGCGCGGCGTTCGCGCTGTGCACGGCCTCTTCGAGCAACTCCCGCAGCTCCCGCTGGTCGGCATGGACCTGGGCGGCGAACCGGGCGCCCGCTGGCCCCACCCAGGCGCCGGCCTCCATCAGGCGGCACGAGGTGTGCAGCGCCCACCAGTGCTCGTCCGACAGCCGCCGGATCCGCTCCACCATGGCCCGCATCACGGTGATCCCCTTGTGCGTGTGAGCGGGAGAACGGCGCCCTCCCGCGGGTTCACACGCTAATCAACCCCACATCGAAAGACCAAGTTCAATGGACGTGAAAGTTATCGGGCCATGCGAATTTCGCTCGACGAATTATCTGACAAAAGCGAGCTCGGGGGATTTTCCCGAATTACGCATCACGTTTCTCGCGGTCAGCGTCGCCATGCCGATGCTGATCACTGCGCCGGCCGCCACCGCCGTGAGGAACCCCTGTGACGCCTCGGCGAGGCCGAGCGCCAGCAGTGCGCCCACGGCGAGCCAGGCGAGGGTGGTGCAGATGGCCGCTATGGCGAGCTGGGTGCCGCACGCTCGTACGTCGGGCGCGAACCCGGGAGCCCGGGCCGCGATCGTGGGCGCGAGCAGCACCAGTGCCAGCATGATCGGGACGACGAAACCACCGGCCATCGCATCGCCCAGCGGCCCGGCAGGGGACCGGGCAAGCCGGTGGAAGAGGATGAAGAACATCCCCGCCAGAGTGGTCGCGACCAGGACGGACAGCAGAACCCGGCGCGCCGCCTCGCGCGTGACCGTGCCGGAGCCTCGCAGCGCCGGGAGCGCGGTGGTCACCAGGGGCGCCAGGGACAACAGGCCGAGCACACCCGCCACGACGAACAACGACGACGCGGTCTCGGCGAGCCGCTGCGCGATCGAGCCGTGGTCGGCCGCCAGGGCCCAGACGCCGCGCAGGTTCGTCGCGTCACTCACGCCAGGGGCCCACAGCAGGACCAGTGTGTACGCGGCGAAGGGCAGCGCCAGCCCCGGCGGAACCCGGAAAGGCGTGGCCCCGGGGATGCGCCGGCGATGCAGCCACGCGTCGGCGGCGCCCCCGGCCAGGTCGAAGAGTGTGCGCGGGCGGACCGGCCGCGCGGCGACCAGGTCGGCGACCTCGTCACCGTAGCGGCGCCGCCACGGCTGCGGATAGAGGTGGAGCAGCAGGGCGGCGAGCAGGCGCATCACGCCACCCCCCAGGCGAGCCCCGCGCGCCGCGCGCCGGCCTGCTCGACGCGGCGCAGCGTGGCGAGCTGCTCGCGCAGCGACTCCCGCCCCGCGTCGGTGATCCGGTACGGCTTGCGCCGTTCGGTCGTCTCGACGCGCTCGATCCAGCCGCGCTCCTCCAGCCGCATCAGCGCCCCGTAGAGCGTGCCGGGCTCAAGCGACGTGCCCGAGAACTGCTCGATGTCGCTGATCATCCGGTATCCGTGTTTCTGCCCCTCGGCGAGGCTGATGAGCACGAGCAACGCCACGTCCGTGAAGCGCCCGAGCTCGGGGGTTCTCCGTGCCATGTATTCAGTAAAACTTAGTAAGTCCTACTGAGCAAGTCCCATGGTCGCGGCCGTCAGCCGCATCGAGTGGTCGAACGCCGCCCGGCGATCCTCGATCGTGCCGTTGAACTGGCCGAACACCTCGAAGCTGAGCCAGCCGTACAACGCCGTCCAGGCCGCGACGGCCTGCCAGACCACGCCGTCGGGGACTCCGGGCACGTGCTCGCGCACTCCGGCTGCCTCCCCTTCGAGCTCGGCCGGCGGCTCGATCGCCGGAGCCCGCATCGCGCCCGCGCGCCAGGCGTCCGAGATGATCCCGCCCAGCACGGTCACGTCCCGGACGCGGGCGGCGATCGTGTCCTGCGGCGCGTGGTAGCCGGGCACGGGGGAGCCGTAGAGGAGGGCGTACTCGTGCGGGTGCGCCACGGCCCAGTCGCGCAGCGCGTGGCAGGCCGTCAGCCACCGCCCCGCGAAGTCGTCGCGCGGGCAGGCGGCCTCGGCCCGCTCGACGGCCTCGCCGATGGCGTTGTAGCCATCGATGATCAGTGTGGTGAGCAGGTCGTCGCGGCTCGGGAAATAGCGGTAGATGGCCGAGGAGACCATGCCCATCTCCCTGGCGACGGCCCGCAGCGACAGGCCGCCGGCGCCGTCCGTGGCGAGCTGACGGCGTGCGATGTCGGTGATCTCCCTGATGAGTTCCGCCCTGACGCGTTCTCTGGCGGTACGGCTGGCTGTCATGCACAGCAGGTTACCAGAGCGGTGCAAAGAAACGAGAGCACCGCTCTTGACGAATGCCGCTCTCGTGAGAGAGCATTGCTCTCGTAAATGAACGGCAGTCACCACCACGGAGTGCTCACATGATCGCCCTCGCCAAGAACGCCAACGCCCTGCTGATGTTCCTGCTGGAACTGGGCGTGCTGGCCTCCGTCGCCTACTGGGGCTTCACCGTGAGCCCCAATTGGGGGGTCAAACTGCTGGCCGGTCTCGGCGGCCCGGCGCTGTTCGTGGCCGCCTGGGCGCTGTTCGGGGCCGGCGGCGGCGCGAACGCCACCTTCCCCCTCACCGGTTTGGCCCGCGCCGCACTGGAGATCCTCTGGTTCGGCGGCGGCGCCCTCGCGCTCTACGCCTCCGGCCTGGTCACCTCCGCCGCCGTCTTCGCGGCGCTCTTCGTCGTCAACGCGGTCCTCCGCATCTTCTGGAACGAGGTCTGAACATGGGCAAGCACGTCGTCGTCGGATCCGGTCAGGTCGGCACTCACCTGGCCCGCAAACTCCTCTCCCGCGGACACGAGGTCACCGTCGTGACCCGCTCCGGCAGCGGCCCCGACGGGGCGGTCAAGGTGGCCGCCGACGTCGCCGACCAGGCCCGGATGATCGAGATCGCGCGCGGGGCCGACGCCCTGTACAACTGCGTCAACCCGCGATATCACCGCTGGCTCACCGACTGGCCGCCGATGGCAGCGTCGTTCCTGGCCGCCGCCGAGGCGAGCGGCGCCGCCCTGGTGGTCCTCGGCAACCTCTACCCGTACGGGCCCGTCTCGGTGCCCATGACCGAGGACCTGCCGCTCGCCTCGACCAGCCCCAAGGCCCAGGTACGGGCCCGGATCTGGCAGGAGGCGCTGGCCGCGCACGAGGCCGGCCGGATCAGGGCGACGGAGGTGCGCGGCTCCGACTACTACGGCCCCGGCGCGACCGACCAGTCCTATCTGGGTGACCGCTTCCAGGTGCCGCTCAGGGCGGGCAAGACCATCCCGCTCATCTGGCCGGGCGACATCCCGCACAGCTGGACGTACCTGCCCGACGTGGCCGACGCGCTGATCATCGCCGGCACCGACGAACGGGCCTGGGGCCGTGCCTGGCACGTGCCGACCGCCGAGCCGCTGACCTTCCGCGAGATGGGGGACCGGATGGCCGCCCTGCTGGGCCGGTCCGCGCCCCGGTACATGCGGATCCCGTGGCCGGCGCTCAGGGCGGCCGGGCTGTTCTCGCCCATGCTGGGGGAGATGCGACACATCCGGTACCAGTTCACCGCGCCGTACGTGCTGGACTCCTCGGCCTTCCAGAGCACGTTCGGCATGGCGCCCACCCCGGTCGGCGATGCGCTGAAAGCTACGCTCGACGTGTGAAGATAGCCATGATCGGCCTCGGCGACATCGCGGAGAAGGCCTACCTGCCGGTGCTGGCCGCCCAGCCCGGCCTCGACCTCCACCTGTGCACCCGTAACACCGAGCGCCTGGCGCGGCTGGGCGACGCGCACCGGATCGCCGCCCGGTCCACCAGCGTGGACGACGTGATCAAGGCCGGGGTCGACGCGGCGTTCGTGCACGCCGCCACCGAGGCCCACCCCGAGATCGTCGAGCCGCTGCTGGCCGCGGGCGTCCACGTGTACGTCGACAAGCCGATCGCCTACACCCTGGCCGAGTCGGAGCACCTCGTCCGCCTCGCGCGGGCCGAGGGCCGGTCGCTGATGGTCGGCTTCAACCGCCGTCGCGCCCCCGGCTACGCCGCCCTCGCGGCCCTGCCCCGCCACCTCGTGGTCATGGAGAAGAACCGCGACAACCTGCCCGACCGGCCGCGCCGGGCGGTCTTCGACGACTTCATCCACGTGGCCGACACCCTGAGGTTCCTCGTCCCCGGCGAGGTCACCGGCACCACGATCAGGACCCGCGTCAAGGACGGCCTGATCGAGCACATCGTCCTGGAGCTGTCGGGCGACGGCTTCACCGCGCTCGGCGTGATGAACCGGGTGAGCGGCGCCTCCGAGGAGAGCTGCGAGGTCATGGGCGACGGCGTCAAGCGGCGCGTGGTCAACCTCGGCGACGTCGTCGACTACCGGGGCGGTGAGACGCTCGCCCGGCGGCCCGACTGGGTGCCGGTCGCCCGGCAGCGCGGCATCGAGCAGGTCTGCCTGGAGTTCCTCACCGCCGTGCGTGACGGCCGCCGCGTCGACGCCGGCGACGCGCTGGCGAGCCACGCGCTCTGCGAGGAGATCGTCAGCCAGGCCGCCTGAGCCGCATCTCCCGGTCGGCCCTGGCGAACATCCGCTCGAACGGCCTGCCCCCCAGCCTGGTGAGCACGGTGTAGCCCTTGTCGTCCTTCATGGGGCTGGAGGACGACACGATGCCCGCCACCGCGCCGCCGTACAGCGCGGGGCCGCCGCTGCCGCCGGCGGCGGCGTGGCAGTTGCGGGTGACCATCAGCCCCGGGCCCTTGGAGACGGCCTCGACGGTGTCGCCCAGGCACCGGTAGAGCGCGGTGCCCGGGTAGCCGCGGCCCATCGGGTAGCCCAGCAGCTCCAGGCCGCGCAGGTTGGTGCCCCTGGTGGTGCGCATCGCCTCCAGGCCCCGCCCGGTGACCGCCTCCAGCGGCCGCTTGCCGCGTTCGACGCCGACCAGGCCGACGTCGTACGGCAGCAGGTCGGCGGAGTACGGCCGGCTACGCCAGCGGGCCGGCACCCACGCGCGCACGACCGGCCAGACGCCGAGCGGCGGCCTTCCCCTGTCGTAGGCCGGCAGGAACGCCAGCCGCTTCAGCATCCGGCCGTTGTGGTGGAGACAGTGGGCCGCGGTCAGCACCAGGCTCCGGCTGCGTGAGTTGATCACCGTGCCCCCGCAGAGCACGTCGGTGCGGGTCGCCGGGTCGCTGCCGAGCAGCACCCCCGTCAGCCGCCGCGCCCCCGTGTAGGGGCGCGGGACCGGCGCGTAGCCCAGGCGGTCGCCGTCGGGGGTGATGACGCGGGGGACGGGGACGTTGCCCTGGGACACCTCGGCGACGGCGGCTGGATCGAGCAGGACCAAAGACAGCACCAACCTGAGCACGATCACACTCTACGGCGACCATGATCAGTGCTCTGACCTGCGCGGTCCAATGTTTACCTCAACTTGTGTACGCCGAACCCGCCGCACGCAACCGGGCGTGCACCGACTCGTACACGGTCGTGGCACCCAGGTATGCCTTGGGCAGTTTCGCGACCATCGTGTAGTTGGTGTCGCACACGTTGCCCACCGGCGCCTGCCCGGCCTGGCTGACGAGCTGGTAGGCGTCGAGGGTGTCCAGCCCGGTCAGCTCCGAGGTCCAGGTGACCAGGTCGTGCTGGCTGATCCGGTACGCGTCCTCCAGCGGCCGGGCCGAGCCGGTGGACATCACGTGCAGGTCGTCCTCCATCCGCGGCCACGGCGTGGCCACGCCCTTGATCAGCTCGACCGCGACCACGGTGTTCATGGCCGACTCCACGGCGGTGCCGCAGACCTCGCCGTGCCCCTGCAGGCCGTGGCCGTCGCCGATCGAGAACATCGCGCCCTCGACGTTGACGCCCAGGTAGACGGTGACGCCGGCGCGCAGTTCCGGGGTGTCCATGTTGCCGCCGTGCGCGTCGGGCGTGATCGTCATGCGGGCCTCGTTCGCGGCGGGGGCCACGCCGACCGTGCCGTGCATCGGGTCGAGCGGCAGCTCCACGCTGAAGTCGCTCTTGCGGGCGTGGTAGACGGCCACGTTCCTGTCGAGGTCGATGTCGTAGCGCCACACCCGCTCCTCCAGCGGCGCGTGCAGCATGGCGGTGGTGTGGGTGGTGGTCAGCGCGCCGAAGTGCGGGAACGTCGTCGAAACCGCCCAGTCACGGGCCGGTGTGATCTTGACGAAGTGCAGGGCCAGCGTGTCGCCCGGCTCGGCGCCCGTCACGTGGAACGGCCCGGTCACCGGGTTGAGGAACGGGAACTCGCACACCCGCGACGGCAGGTCGTCCACCGTCCGGACCCGCCCGCCGAAGCAGTCTTCGGTGTACAGCTCCATGATCGTGCCAGGCCGCACCTCGGCGACCGCCTGGCGGCCACCGAAGGTGTAGCTCAGCTCTTCGGGAGAGGGGCGGTACGACAAGACGCTCACTGAACCTCCGACGGTAGGACGGGACGGCGGCCGGACGCGTACGAGGCCGCGAGGACGATCAGGCCGACGACCAGCCAGAGGCCGCCGACCCAGTGGGCCGCGACGTTCTGGTTGATCACGACGGCGACCAGGACGGCGAACCCGATCGCGGGCGCGACCAGGTGCGCCCAGTAGTTCGTGCTGCGCCGCCGCACCACGTAGTGGACCACCACGGCGATGTGCAGCAGCAGGAAGGCGGTCAGGGCGCCGAAGTTGACCAGCGAGCTCAGCTCGCCGATGCCCTGCGCCCGGGTGCTCATGAAGATGCCGATGACCAGGGAAATACCGGCCACGAGGAAGGTCGCGTTGACCGGCACCCGGTGCTTGGGGTGCACCTTGGCGAGGAACGCGGGCAGCTGGCGGTCGCGGGCCATGGCGTACAGCAGGCGCGAGGTGGCCGCCTGGGCGACCAGGGAGTTGGCGAAGCCCCAGGCGATGGCGGTGGCCACGGCGGTGAGCACCGACAACCACGCGCCTCCGGCGTACGCGGCGGTGTTGTAGAACGCCTGGCCGTCGGCGTCGCCCTGGGCGATCAGCCGCGCCCGGTCCGGGGTGAGCAGCGCCGCCACCCACGTCTGCACCACGAACAGCACGGCGGCCAGGGCCAGCGCGGCGACCATGGAGCGGCCGAGCCGGCGGGCGTCCTCGCGGCTCTCCTCCGCGAGCGTGGAGATGCCGTCGAAGCCCAGGAACGACAGCACGGCCACCGATGCCGCCGCGAACACCACGCTCCAGGTGAACGACGAGGACTCGAAGAACGGCGTGAACGCGCCCGTCTGCGCCTTGCCCTGGGCCAGCGCGACGCCGCCGACGACCAGGAAGATCGCCAGCACGACCAGCTCGGCCACCAGCATGACCCGGGTGATCTTGACCGTCATCTGGATGCCCAGGTAGTTGACCACGGTGTTGAGCACCACGAACGCCACCACCCACCCCCAGACCGGGATCACCGGGATGAAGGTGTTCATGGCCACGCTGGCGATCAGATACAGCAGCGACGGCACGAGCAGGTAGTCGAGCAGGATCGACCACCCTGCCATGAACCCGACGGGCGCGGCGATGCCGCGGCCCGCGTAGGTGTAGACCGAGCCCGCCATCGGGAAGGCCTGCGCCATCTGGGCGTACGACAGCGCGGTGAACGCCATCGCGACCAGGCCGACCACGTAGGCCAGGGCGACCATGCCGTGGGAGGTGGCGAAGACGTTGCCGAAGATGCCGAAGGGGGCGATCGGCACCATGAAGATCAGGCCGTAGATCATCAGGTCGGCGAAGCTCAGGCTCCGCTGGAGTTCCTGGCGGTAGCCGAACTCTTCGATTGAGCTCATCGAGCGGCTCCTCGGGTACGTGTGGGGCGATACGCACCATAGAGGAAAATTTTTCTATCGAAAAGTTTTCACTAGAAAGATTTGCAATCCGTCCGCCCTGCCGAGGTGGACCGGGTGGCGCACCTGGCGGTTCGCCAGCGTGAGCGTGCCCCGGGCGCTGGTGATCGCGGTGCCGTCGGCGACCGCGTCGAGCTCCGGAACGGCCAGGGAACCGGCTCGGGCGGACAGGGCGGCGAGCACGGAGACGGCCTCGTAGCAGCCGTGGCCGTGGGCGTTGAGCGTCGGGGCGTCGGGGCCGAACCGGGCGGCGTACCGCTGCGCGAAGCCGATCCCTGCCTCGGTCGGCAGGGCGTGGAAGTAGCCCATCGACGCGTAAAGCTCGCCGGTGGCGTCGCCGCCGATGGCCAGCAGGCCGTGCTCCTCCAGCGCCCCGCACAGCCGCGCCGCCCGCAGCCCGGCCGCCGCGTACGCCCGGTTGAACGCCACCAGGTCGCTGCCGATCAGCGTGAGCAGGATCGCGTCGGGACGGGCGTCGGCCACCCGCTCCAGCCACCGCACGGCCTCGCCGTACCGGACGAAGCTCTCGCCCACCACGCCCGCGCCTGCCGCGTGCAGCCGCCGGCGGGCGCTGGCGTGCACCAGGCGCGGCCAGATGTAGTCGTTGCCCAGCAGATACCAGCGGCGCGCCCGCCGCGCGCCGGCCAGCCACTCGATGCCTGGCGCGAGCTGCCGCCCGGGGGTCTCGCCGAGGAAGTAGACGCCCGGCGCGTGCCCCCCGCCCTCGTACGGCGGCGCGTAGACGAACGGCACCCGCCCGGCGATCGCGGCCACCACCGCCAGGCGCACGTCGCTGGCGTGGGCGCCCGCCACCGCCGCGACGGTCCCGGTGCGGACCAGCGCGTCGATCTCGGCCGCCACCTCGGGAGCGGGCCGGCCGCCGTCGATGAGCACCAGCTCCACGGGCCGGCCGAGGACGCCGCCGCGGGCGTTGACCTCCTCGGCGGCCAGCAGGGCGCAGTTGATCGCGCACGGGCCCATCAGGCCGAGCACGCCCGAGACGGGAACGACCAGGGCGATTCTCACCGAGTCGGAAGGAAGGAGCCGCGCTTCGAGCGGATCGACGGTCGCCGCCACCTGACGAGTATCCTCCTTGGTAGCCCCCTGACGAAAGGACCCCCTCATGACCGTCTCCGGCCTCGGGTCCTCACTGGCCTACCAGCTCAGTCGTGCGGAGCGCAGCGTCAACCGGGGGCTGGCCGCGGCGCTGGCCGGCGAAGACCTCACCGTGGAGCAGTGGCGCATCATGAGGGCCTTGGCCGACGGCCGGGGCGAGTCGATGGGGGAGCTGGCCGAGGCGGTGCTGATGCCGCACCCGACGCTGACCAAGGCCGTCGACCGGCTCATCGACCGGGCGCTGGTCTACCGGGGGCCGGCCAAGGGCGACCGGCGGCGGGTGGCGGTGTTCGTCTCCGAGCGGGGGGCCGAGCTGCTCGCCCGGGTCGACGGCGCGGTGGCCGAGCAGCAGGCGGTGATCGCCGGCGTCTTCGGGCGCGAGCGCACCGCTCTGCTCATGCGGGACCTGGAGAGCCTCGTGCGGGCCCTCGACGAGACCGACCTCAAGGTCTGACTCCCGCGGCCAGCGGGCGGGCGAGCTGAGCGCTCACCCGTGCTCGCTCTTCTTGGCCCTGTCGGCGGCGACCGCCACCGCGACGCCGGCGACCGCCACCCCCAGATAGCCCCACAGGGGCAGCTCTCCCACCACCCGGTGCAGGAACCCCCACTCCCGGTCGAACCACATGCGGCCGATGAACCCGCCCAGCCCCTGGACGATGGCGATGAAGGCGATGACGCCGAGAATCCCTCTCATGGCGACCACCCTCGCAACACGGGGCCCGCCCCGGCGTCGAACCTTGGGCGAGCCCCGTGCTACTAAAGTCGCTCAACCCGTGTTCACGGGTAGAGGCCGCGCATCTGGTGCGCCTCGGCCACCCGGCCCACGCCGATGACGTGGGCCGCCTGCCGCAGCGTCAGGCCGCGCTCGGCGGCCAGCGACCGCACGTCGGAGAACGCGCCCAGCATGAGGTCGCGCAGCTTGACCTCGACCTCGCCCGAGCCCCACGAGTAGGCCTGCATGTTCTGCACCCACTCCAGGTACGACACGATCACCCCGCCCGCGTTGGCCAGGATGTCGGGCACGACCGTGGTGCCGGCCGCGGCGAGGATCTCGTCGGCCTCGGGCGTGGTGGGTCCGTTGGCGCCTTCGACGATCAGCCGGGCGCGGACCCGGGGCGCGTTGACCTCGGTGATCGCGCTCTCCATCGCGGCCGGGACGAGCACGTCGACGTCCAGCTCCAGCAGGTCGTCGCGGTCGAGCGCGTCGGCGTGGTGGAAGCCGCGCACACCCCCTGTCTCGGTGGCGTACGCGCGCAGCCGGGCCACGTCGAGGCCGCCGCGGGCGTGGACCGCGCCCGTGACGTCGGAGACCGCGACGATCTTGCAGCCGGCGTCGGACAGGTACTGCGCGGCGAGCGCGCCCACCTTGCCGAAGCCCTGCACGGCCACGGTGACGCCCTCGGGCGAGCGGCCCAGCGCGGCCAGCACCGCGATCTGCACGCCGCGCGAGGTGGCGCCCGTACGGCCGAGCGAGCCGCCGAGCGTGGTCGGCTTGCCGGTGACCACGCCGGGCACCGAATAGCCCGCGCTGACGCTGTAGGTGTCCATGATCCACGCCATCGTCTGCTCGTCGGTGCCGACGTCGGGCGCGGGGATGTCCTTCTCCGGGCCGATCAGCGGCATGATCTCGCTGACGTAGCGCCGGGTGAGCCGTTCCAGCTCGCGGGTGGTGAGCCCGGCCGGGTCCACGGCCACGCCGCCCTTGGCGCCGCCGTACGGGATGCCGACCAGGGCGCACTTCCACGTCATCCACATGGCGAGCGCGGTGACCTCGTCGAGGTCGGTCGTGGGATGGAAACGAAGGCCGCCCTTGGCGGGGCCGCGTGAGACGTTGTGCTGGACCCGGAAACCCTGGACGACGTCGAGTCGGCCGTCCTCACGGCGCACCGGGACCGAGACGGTCAGGGAGCGGCGGGGCGTGGCCAGCATCGTGCGGAGCCCGTCGTCGAGCCCGAGATGCCCGGCGGCCTGGTCGAACTGGTGAAGAGCGGAATCGAGCGCTTGGCGACCTGGAGTGATCAGGGCCGGCGTCGTTGACGGCACCATGATGCTCATGGAAGAGAATCCTCCTGTTATTTGCGCCCTTTTGGCGGGAAAAGCGCCATTGCCTTTCCCATTTGGGCGCACTTGTTACGATCATCCTAGAGCGGGGCGTTTGACCTTGCTAGTTGTTGCCGGAAATCCAAGCCGGTGATCGGGCGCCGCGACCGTGCCACTCTGGCAGTGTTGCAGGCGAGAGTGTGCCGGATCGCCGAATCGGGGGGTCGAATGCCCGCACTCGTGGTGGGGCCGCTGCTGCGTCACGTCGATTCCGTCAGCGCCTCGATCTGGGTGGAAACCGCCGATCCCTGCACGGTCGCCGTCGAGGCGGACGGCAGGACTTACCGGTCGCCTACCTTCACCGTGCACGGTCACCACTACGCGATCGTGGATCTCATTGAGTTGTCCCAGGATATCGCGTCGTATTCCGTCACGCTCGACGGGGAGCGCGTATGGCCGCAGGCGAATCGGCCGCCGAGCCGGATCAGGCTGCTGCGCCAGGAAGGGGGGCGCCGGCTGGCGTTCGGCTCGTGCCGCACCAGCGTCCCGCACGACGCCGCACACGTACGCACGCACGGCCACGACGCGCTGCGCGCCTACGGCCTGCACCTCGCCGAGTCGGGCGACGAGGAATGGCCCGACCTGCTGCTGCTCCTCGGCGACCAGGTCTATGCCGACAGCCCCTCGCCCGAGATGCTGGACTTCATCCGCTCCCGCCGGGACACCGAGCCGCAGGGCGAGATCGCCGACTTCGAGGAGTACGCCGAGCTTTACCGCCGGGCGTGGACCGAGCCCGAGATCCGCTGGCTGCTGTCCACCGTGCCGACCGCGATGATCTTCGACGACCACGACGTGCGCGACGACTGGAACACCTCGCAGACCTGGCGCGAGCAGATGGCCGCGACGCCGTGGTGGCGGCGCCGGGTGGTGGCCGGGCTCGGGGCGTACTGGATCTACCAGCACCTCGGCAACCTCTCGCCGGCCGAGCGGGCCGAGGAACCGCTGCTGCGCATGCTCATGTCCGGCGAGGGCGACGCCGACGCGGCGCTCGACGCGTTCGCCGAGAAGGCCGACGCCGAGCCGAGCAGCAACCGCTGGAGCTACGCCCGCGACCTCGGGCCGGACCGCCTGATCATGGTGGACACCCGCTGCGCCAGACAGCTCACCCCCGGCGACCGCCGCATGCTCGACCCGGTGGAGTGGGCCTGGCTGGAGGAGCAGGTCAGGCGGCCGGCCGAACGGCTCATCATCGGCTCGTCGATCCCCTTCCTGCTGCCCGAGGGCGTGCACGGGGTGCAGAGCTGGAACGAGGCGCTGTGCGACGGCAGGTGGGGGCCGGTCGTGCGGCGGTGGTCGGAGACGTTCCGGCAGGCCGTCGACCTGGAGCACTGGGCGGCCTTCCGCAGGTCGTTCGACGACCTTTCCCGGCTGCTGGTCGAGGTGGGGCGGCCGGTGCTGATCCTCTCGGGCGACGTGCACTTCTCCTACCTGGCCGAGGCCGGCGCCGGCCGCATCCACCAGATCGTCTGCTCGCCGATCCGCAACCCGCTCGGCCCGCTGCTGCGCTGAGCCAACGTGGTCACCCAGTTCGCGATCGCCACGCTGGTGGGCGGCCTGCTCGCGCGCCTGGCCGGCGTCCCGCGGCCGCCGTTCCGGTGGCGGATCACCAAGGGCCCCTGGTTCCAGAACGCCGTCGCCACGCTGACCCTGCCGGGCCACGTCACCTGGTACACCGCCAACGGGAAAACCGTCGAACGGATCGACTCCGCCGATCTACGCTGAACCTTCGTGAACGCTGATCCTCTCTCCGCCGCCGTGCCGTTCTACGACCTCCTGCACGATGACGGGCACGTGCCCGTCATCCGCGAACTGCTGCCGCCGCTGCTGGCCGGCGTGCGGCACGGCGTCATCGAGATCGGGGCGGGCACCGGCCTGATCACCGAGGTCATCGCCCGCTCGACCCCCGGCGAGATCTACGCGCTGGAGCCGTCGCTCGGCATGCGTTCCGTGCTGCTCTCGCGACTGGCTGCGGATCCGGGGACGCGCCGCCGCGTGACCGTGCTGCCGTGCGGCGCTCTCGACACAGAGGTGGACGAGCCGGTCGAGGCCGTCGTGATGATCTCGGTGCTGCAGAGCTTTCCCGCCGCCGAACGGGCCGAGCTGTGGCAGGTGCTGGCCCGGCAGCTGCGGCCGGGCGGGCGGCTGGTGTTCAACTGGCGCGACCGTCCCACGCCCGTGCCAGGAACACTGGAGCCGGTGGGCTCGTACGAGGTAGGGCGGCACACGTACGAGATCGCGGCGCAGGTGCTGGGCGTCGCGGGGGAGAGCGTCACGTCCCGGTTCGTCTACCGGGTCAGGCAGCGCGGGGTGGTGATCAGCGAGGACGAGGTGGTCAGCACGAACCACTGGCCGTCGACCGGGGTGCTGGCGTGGGAGCTCAAAGAGAGCGGGTTCACCTGGTCACCGGCGCCCGAGGGGATGCAGGTGTGGCACCTGCCCGGCTGACGCGACCGGGCGAGGCGCCCGCAGCTCCGAAGACCGGCCGCCGGGATGACCACCCGGACGGTGACCGGGCGCCGTGACGGCGCCCGGTCCGTGCGCCCGAGGAGCGTCTCCCTGGACGGGGCCCGGCCATGGACGGCGGATGGGGCCCGCCCGGCGGAGCCGTAAGAGAGCTAAGGGTTCTTGAGCTCGTAAACGGCGTCGGCGAGCTGGTCGATCGCCCAGTGGAGGTCGTCCTCGGAGACGACGATGGGCGGAGCCAGGCGGATCGTCGAGCCGTGGGTGTCCTTGGCCAGCACGCCGCGCTTGAGCAGCGCCTTCGACACCTCACGCCCGGTCGCGATCTCCGGGTCGATGTCGACGCCGGCCCACAGCCCGCGCCCGCGCACCTCCACCACGCCCTTGCCGACCAGCTCGCGCAGCCGCGCGTGCAGCACCTCCCCGAGCTTGCCGGCCCTGGCCTGGTATTCGCCGGTGTTCAGCAGCTCGATGACGGCGATGGCGACCGCGCAGGCCAGCGGGTTGCCGCCGAACGTGGACCCGTGCTGCCCCGGGTGGATGATCCCGAGCACGTCGCGGTCGGCCGCGATGGCCGAGACCGGCACGACGCCGCCGCCGAGCGCCTTGCCCAGCACGTAGATGTCCGGCACGACCCTTTCGAAGTCGCAGGCGAACGTCTGGCCGGTGCGGCCGAGGCCCGACTGGACCTCGTCGGCGATCATCAGGATGCCCTCGGCCGTGCACAGCTCGCGCACGTCGGTGAGGTAGCCGTCCGGCGGCACCAGCACGCCCGCCTCGCCCTGGATCGGCTCGACCAGCACGGCCACGGTGTTGGCGTCGATCGCCTGCCGGATCGCCTCGGCGGAGCCGTACGGGACGATCCGGAAGCCGGGCGTGTAGGGGCCGAAGTTGTCGTGGGCGTCGGGATCGGTGGAGAAGCTGACGATCGTGGTGGTACGACCGTGGAAGTTGCCCTCCATCACGATGATGTTGGCCTGCCCGGGCTCGACGCCCTTGACCTCGTAGCCCCACTTGCGCGCCACCTTGATGGCGGTCTCGACGGCCTCGGCGCCGGTGTTCATGGGCAGGACCATGTCCTTGCCCGTCAGGTCGCCGAGCCCGGCGCAGAAGCGCGCGAACTGGTCGTGGTAGAAGGCCCGGCTGGTCAGCGTCAGCCGGTCGAGCTGCTCCTTCGCGGCGTCGATGATCTTCTGGTTGCCGTGGCCGAAGTTGAGCGAGGAGTAGCCGGACAGGCAGTCGAGATACCGCCTGCCGTCCACGTCGGTGACCCAGGCGCCGTGCGCCTCGTGGATCACCACGGGCAGCGGGTGGTAGTTGTGCGCGCTGCGCCGCTCACTCAAATCGATCAGCTCTGCGCTGGTGGTCATGTCAGTTCTCCCCCCTGATCTCCAGTGTGCAGCACTTTGGACCCCCGCCTGCCTTGCGCAGCTCCGACAGATCGACGGGGATCACCTCGTAGCCACGCCGCTTGAGCTGCAGTTGGAGATTCGACGCCTCGGCGTTGACGACCACGTTCGTGCCGTCGCTGACCGCGTTGAGGCCGAGCACCTCGGCGTCCTCGGCGGTGGCGAGCACCGCGTCGGGGAACATCCGCCGCAGCACCTCCCGGCTGCCGGGAGAGAAGGCCTCCGGGTAGTACGCGACGTTGTGCCCGTCGAGCGGGAACAGCGCCGTGTCGAGGTGGTAGAAACGCGGGTCGACCAGGGTCAGGGAGATCACTGGCCGGCCCAGGAACTCCTGCGCCTCCTGGTGGGCGACGACGTCGGTGCGGAAGCCGGTGCCGGCCAGGATGACGTCGTCGAGAGTGAGGAAGTCGCCCTCGCCCTCGTTGACGCGGGACGCCTCCAGCGTCGGATAGCCGCGCTCGGCGAACCAGCGCAGGTACGCGGGACCCTCGGCGGCGCGCTGCGGGAAGGCGAAACGGGCGCCGTACACCCGGCCGTCCACCACCAGGGCGCCGTTGGCGGCGAACACCATGTCGGGCAGCCCCTCGATCGGGTCGATCAGGCTCACCCGGTGACCGAGCTCCTCGTACGCCGCCTTCAGGCTCTCCCATTGCCGGACCGCGAGGTCGCGGTTCGCGCCCGACTCGGGGTGCATCCACGGGTTGATGGCGTACTCGACCGCGAAGTGGTCGGGGCGGCACATGAGGAAGTGTTTGGGCATGCAGGCTCCATCGCGCAACTGAGCAGGGGAAATGCAGGGAACAGCCTAGGAACGCCCCGATGCGCGGGCCAAGAGGGTGATATTGCGCGTTCGCGCAGGTCTGTTGCGTCTCTCAGCCGGTGACCGCTGTTTCGTTGCGCGCGTCCGGCACGGCCCCCGGAGGCGTGTCGACCAGCCTCGACAGCACGATGGAGCTCTTGGTCCGCACCACGAACGACTCGGCCGCGATGCGCTCGATCACCCGCTCCACGTGGCCCACGTCGGTGGCCCTGATGTGCAGCAGCGCGTCGGCCTCACCGGTGATCGTCGCCGCCGCCACCACCTCCGGGTAGCGGGAGACCGCCAGCGCGATGTCGGACGGCTTGGTCTTGCCCTGGCAGAACAGCTCGACGTACGCCTCCGTCGTCCAGCCGAGCGCCTGCGGCGCGACCCGGGCGCTGAACCCCGTGATCGCCCCGCTCTCCCGCAACCGGTCGACCCGCCGCTTGACGGCCGACGCGCTCAGCCCCACCTGGTGGCCGATCTCGGCGTAGGTGGCGCGGGCGTCGTCGACGAGTGCCGCGATGATGTCACGATCGAGCCGGTCCAGTTCCACGCGCCCTGTATACAGCGTGGCCAGGCAGGCGCGCGACGCGGGAGACTGGGCGCGCTGACATGTGAAGGAAAGGTACGCGCCAGGATGAGTTTCCCCGATGGTTTCGTGTGGGGGGTTTCGACGTCGGCTTTCCAGATCGAGGGGGCGACGTCCGCCGACGGCCGTGGGCCGTCCATCTGGGACACATTCCTCGCCGATCATGCCGGGGCGTGCGACCACTACCACCGCTACCGCGACGACGTGGGACTGATCCGGGACCTCGGCGTCTCCGCCTACCGGTTCTCGGTGAGCTGGGCGCGGGTTCTCCCCGACGGCGAGAAGGTGAATCCGGCCGGGCTCGACTTCTACGACCGGCTGGTGGACGAGCTGCTCGGCGCGGGCGTCGCGCCGTACGCGACCCTCTACCACTGGGACCTGCCGCAGGCGCTGGAGGACCTCGGCGGGTGGCCGTCCCGCGACACCGCCCACCGCTTCGCCGACTACGCCGCGGCCGTGCACGAGCGGCTCGGCGACCGAGTGGACACCTGGTTCACCCTGAACGAGCCGTGGGTGGCGGCCTTCCTCGGCTACGGCGCCGGCCGCCACGCGCCCGGCCGCACCTCGACCGCCGACGCCTTCCGCAGCGCCCACCACCTGCTGCTCGCCCACGGGCTCGGCGCCCGGGCGCTGCGCGCGGCCGGCGCCGCGAAGGTCGGCACGGTGCTCAACATCTCCCCCGTCATGACGCCCGCCCAGGTCGGCGACCCGGCCAGGCCGCTCGCCGAGGAGGACGCCGAGGCCGTGGCCAGGATCGACGTGCTGGCCAACCGGCAGTTCCTGGAGCCGCTGCTGCGCGGCGCCTACCCCGACGAGCTGCTGCCGGTCGTCGAGCGCGCCTGCGGCGATCTCGGCCACGTGCGCGACGGCGACCTGGGGATCATCAACCAGCCCCTCGACCTGCTGGGCGTCAACTACTACACGCCGCTGGTCGTGCAGGCCCAGCCCAGCGAGCCCGCCGACCCCGCGTGGCCGGGCAGCGAAGGCGTCCTGTTCTGCACGGTTCCCACCGCCGTGACCGCCATGGGCTGGCCCATCGTGCCCGACTGCCTCACCAGGCTGCTGCGCCGCCTCTCCGGCGAGTACCCGGACCTCGACCTGATGGTGACGGAGAACGGCGCCGACTTCGTGGACGTGGTCACCGGCGACGGCATCCACGACGTCGACCGCGTTCACTTCCTGGAAGAGCACCTGCGGGCCGTGCGCTCGGCGATCGACGCCGGCGCGCGGGTGCGCGGATATCTCGTCTGGACGCTGCTCGACAACCTCGAATGGGCCGACGGCTACCGGCGCAAGTTCGGGCTCTACCACGTCGACTTCGCCACCCAGCGGCGACGGCCCAAGGACAGCGCGCTGTGGTACCGCGACGTCATCCGACGCGGCGCTCTGCCCCCGACCCGGCCGAAACGGCCCACCCTGGAGACGGTGGCGGCCCGTGCCGGGGTGTCCAGGGCCACGGTCTCCCGCGTGGTCAACGGCGAGGCGGCGGTCAGCGCGCAGGTGCGGGCCACCGTGCTGCGCGCGGTCAACGAGGTCGGGTACGTCCCCAACGCGGCCGCGCGCAGCCTCGTCACCCGCCGGACGAACGCGGTGGCCCTGGTGCTGTCCGTGCCGCGGCCGGGCGGCGACGCCCTCACCGCCGCCGTCGTCCAGTACGCCACCAGCGTGCTGGAGGGCGCCGGCAAGCACATCACGCTCATGCTCGCCGACACCGCCGAGAGCCACCGGCGCGTCGTCGCCCACGTCGAGGCCGGGCAGGTCGACGGCGTCGTGCTGCTGCCGCCCGAGCGGGCGGACACGCTCGCCGAGCGGCTCGCGCGCACCGGGGTGCCGGTCGTGCTGCTGGGCAAGCCGGCGATCGCGTCGCTGGTGCCGTACGTGGACGTCGACAACGCCGGCGGCGCGGTGGCGGCGACCGAGCACCTGCTGGCCGCCGGCCGCCGCCGCATCGGCATGGTCTGCGGACCCATGGACCTGGTCACCGTCCAGGACCGCCTGGAAGGACACCGGGCGGCGCTGGCGCGTGCCGGGCTCCGCCCGCACCTCGCCTTCGCCGATCTCACCCGCGACTCGGGGGCGGCGGCCACCCGGCGGTTGCTCGCCGACGACCCGTCAATCGACGCCGTCTTCGCCGCCACCGACCAGCTCGCCGTCGGGGCGCTGCGAGGGGCGCGGGAGGCGGGCCTGCGGGTGCCGGAGGACCTCGCGGTCGTCGGCTTCGGCGACGGCGACGCCGCCTCGGCCACCACCCCGGCGCTCAGCACCGTCCGCGTCCCGGTCGCCGACCAGGCGCTGGCGCTCGCCCGGCTGCTGCTGTCACGGTTGGAAGGCCGGTCCACGACCCCGGTGGTGCTCTCCACGCGGCTGGTGGTGAGAGAGTCGGCATAGCCCGCTCGGCACGGCGGGTCCCCGGCTTAGCATCGAAAGCAGGACCCGGGGAGGGCAGATGCGTTTCTTCCGCGAACACGACACCCCCACCGATCCCGGCGACGAGGTCACCAGGATCGCGCCCGCCGTCGTGTACGACGGAGACCTCTACCGCCTGCCCGACTGGGCGCAGCGCCGCCGCGAGGAACGCGAGCTCGGCCGCTCCCACGCCGCCGAGGGCCAGATCGACACGCTCACCCTGCAGACCGGCAGCGTGCCGCGCTTCCACGAGCTGGAGGACGAGCGCCTGGCGGAGATGGCCAGGGTCGAGGAGCTCACCGAGCAGGAGATCCAGCGGGCGCGGGCCGCGTTCGAGAGCCAGAGGATCCGCCTGGCGGAGTCGCAGCGCACGTTCGGAGAGGCCAGGAAGGCCCTGGAGGACAGCCGGCGGCGGGTCGCCGAGCTGGAGCAGCCCAGCAGGCGGCCCGGCGACGGCCGCCCCAGCTCCATCGCGATCACGGGCGGGCGCCGGCCGGCCGTGCGCCGCTGGTTACCCGCCGCGCTCCTGCTGACCCTCCTGGTGATCGTCGAGGTGCCCATTCTTTACCAGGTCATCCTGAGCTGGGGCGACAGCGTCGCGATGACCGCCCTGCTCGCCGCCGGCGCCGCCCTCGTCATGCTGGTCGCCCCGCACATGTACGGACGGGCGTTCCGCTCCTGGCAGGAGAACGGCAGCCCGGCCAAGGGCCGCTGGCTGCTCATCGGCGTCGCGCTGGTCTGGCTCGGGCTCATCCTCGCGGTCGCGGTGCTGCGCCGGGACGCCCTCGTCCGGCCCCTCGTGGTCGACGGGCAGGCGATCGGGCCGGCCTCGGAAGGCGTCGGCCGGCTGCCCACGATGGTGCTGCTGCTGGCTTTGCTGATCGCCACCGCGCTGATCGCCGCCGACCTCGGCCGCCGCATGCACAACCCGAACGACCGCCGCCTGTTCGAGCTGCGCGCCAAACGCGACGCCGAGGCCAAGGCGTGCGCCGCCGCCCAGGTCGCCTACCAGGCCGACGCGGGATACGCCGAGAGCATCGCCCAGTACCTCCAGGGGGCGGACCGGCGGCGGGCCGGGCGGCTGCGGCAGCTCGACAGCGGGTTCGACAGCCTCGCGACCGCCTACCTCGGGGGAGTGGTGGAAGGGCTGAAAGACCCCGAGGCGGCGAGCTGGGCCGAGCGCATCGTGCTGCGCCGCCGTACCCGGTCCTGAGGCTTCACAGCAGGTCGACCGTGGCGGCGCCGGCCGCCTCGAACGCCTCCCGCCAGAACGCCTCCAGCTGCGGGAAACGGTCGGGGCTCGCCGTCCGCCCGCGCAGGAAGCCGTGGACGGTCACGGTGTAGCCGGTCATGTCCGGCAGCAGGCGGGCCTCGCGCAGCTGCTGGATCTTCTGGCGGCGGGCGTCCTCGCTGAGGTCCAGGCGGTTGACGTTGAGGTCGCCGCGGTTGTTGATCAGGTCGCTGAAGACGATGATCTGGTGCGGCATGTCCGGCCGGCGTTGCGCGGTGAGCTGCTTGGCCAGGTAGCGCAGCGCGCCGAGCACGTCCGAGCCCTCCCCCTCCGTCGGGCAGTCGAACAGCTGGACGGCCCTCGGCAGCACCTGCGAGATGCGGTGCTCCCTGACCCGCTCCTCCACGACGGGGTTGTCGTTGGGGTTCTCGGCCGGGGTGGCGGCGATCGGGACGGGGTCCTGACGGCAGGTGCTGCTCTCGGAGCTGCCGGTGACGGCCGCGAAGCCGATCCAGTCGCAGCCGCGGGTGAAGGCGGGGAGCTTGGAGGTGACGTCGTTCCTGGAGGTGGCGGGGTCGGCGTAGCTGGTGGAGTCGACGATCACGCCGCAGACGGCGCCGGACTCCGTCCCGCACGCCACGACCCCGGAGAGGACCAGAGTCATCGCCCCCGCCACCGCCCCGACCCGCCGCCGCAACCCGGCCCGCGCCGGCTTGCCGGAGCCGATGTCGCTGTCCTCAGGCATCGTCCGCCTTCCTCGTCGCACGAGCGTCGTCGCCCTCTTCGGTGCCCTTTTCTGGGCCCTTTTCTGGGCCCCTTTCCGGGCCGTCTTCGGTGGCCTGTTCGGAGGCTTCGTGCTCGGGTGCGGTGAGTTGGGCGCGGGGGTGCGCGGGCATGACCTCCGCGTGCCACACCTCGATGCGCTGCTCCACCTCGCGTAAGATCCGCGCGATCTCCTCGCGGCCCGAGCCCGCCGCCGCGCCCCCGCCCGGGGCGTCCACCGCGATCACCTCGCCCTTCCACAACGACGGGATCTCCTCCCGCCGCGGATGGGCTTGCAGCACCCCGCTCTTGTACGCCGCGATGAGCTGCTCGGCCCTGGCGTGCACCGCCTCCACCTCGTGGTCGCGCTCGGCCAGCGCGTTCTCCCACTCCTGGGTCAGGTGCTCCAGCCGGGCCCTGGCGCCCTGCACGCCGGCGTTCGACTCCTCGACCACGGCGCGCCGCCGCGCCTCCGCCCGCCGCGCTCTGGCCTCCGCGATCGAGATGAACTCGTCACCGTTCGCGTCGTGCCCGTTGGCGTACCCGGCCGGCTGGGGGCGGGTGTCGCTGCGGCCCAGCTCGCGCAGGATCACCTCCCGCTCGCGGAGTGCCCGCTCCAGCAGCGCCGTACGCCGCGCGGCCAGCCGTCGGTCCACCTCGGTGATCTGCTCGCGGGCCCGGGCCCGGGCGCGGATCTCGGTCACGTACGCGGGCTGGAAATCCGGGTCCGTGAACTCGCCCAGCGGGTGGCTGCGGGCGTCCTTCCTCCCCTGACGGCGGGCCTCCTCCCGCTCGGCCAGCGGGTCGCCCCGATTGAACAGCCGCGACAAGAACGCCATCCGCGTCTCCTGGCTCCGGCCGGCACCCGGCTCACGTGTCCCTGAAATCCAGCCTAGGCGGTCGAATCAGCTTCGAACGGCGTACCGATGCCCGAAAACACGAAGCGGCGCCGCACGGGGAGTGCGGCGCCGCAAGGGTGAGGAAGCGGAGACTCAGCCCTTCTCGTCGCCTTTGGCCTGCTCCATGGCCTCTTCGGGGGAGGCCTCCAGGTCCTGCTCGGCGTCGGCGCCGGCCTGGGCGGACGCCTTGTCCAGGCGCACCCAGCTCGTCACGCTCTCCACGGCGAACAGCACGAACAGGTACGCCGTCAGCACGGCCAGCACCGGCGTCAGCACGTCGAACGCCGCACCGAGGCCGATGATCAGCAGCCGCAGCTCCCATCCGAGACCCGCGTGGAACACCCAGGCGGGCGGCCAGATGCTCTGCCGGGTGCGGTAGACGGTGTCGTAGGTGTGGTAGCCGACGACGTAGACGAGCACGAACAGCAGCCACTTCGGCGCCTCGGCCGCCAGGCCGACCGCGATGATGGTGAAGAACTCCGCGCCGCGCAGCAGCGGCGGGGTGAGCCAGTCGAGGCGGCCGAGGTGGTCGCGCGGCGTCGTGGGCAGCACGAGCAGCAGCATGATCGCCACCGGCACGAGCAGCATGGGCCCCGGCTCCAGCAGGCCGGCCACCGTGACGGCGACCACGGCCAGCAGGGCCACGAGCGCGGCGGGCATGGGGGGCAGGCCGGCGCCGATCTTGCCGGCCAGGACATGGGCGAGGGGGCCGTCGTCCCGATAGGCGAGGAGGCGGGCGGTCTGGATGCGGCGGCGCTCCTCGTCCGGGTCCGGGGTGGGGG
>NZ_SMKQ01000219.1 GCF_004348995.1 Nonomuraea terrae | reverse complement strand
GGCTGGGCGACACCAGGGTCCCCTCGGGCACCACCTCGGGGGTGATCACCCGGTGACGCCGCGCGGCGCGGGCGAGGTGCCGGGGAGCGACGGGCTCGCGTACGTCCCAGACGACCGGAGGGCGCCGGTGGGGCAGGGCGCGCAGCAGCCGGTGGTCGTGGACGATCAGCAGGTCCGCGTCGCGGACGCCGCGTCGCAGCGCGCCGCGCGCCTTGCCGTACGAGGCCTCGTGGGCCACGTCCACCGCGGTCAGCCTCATGGCGGGGGTCACGTTGAAGAACGTGAACGGCGCGACGTAGGTCACCTCGTGACCGGCGTCGAGCAGTGCCCTGATCTGCCGGTGCATGATCCGGGCGTCCTCGGGGTGGTGGACGGTCGTGGCGACACATGCGCGCATGTGTCGATGGTCCGTGCCTACCAGGTCAAAGGCGTTAATGCGGGTGGAACGGTCGCTTAACTTCGCGCGGGGCGCCGATAGAGCCATGTCAGGCGCGGCTCCAGCACCCACTTGAAGATCGCGCGGGTCTGCGGCAGGCACAGGACGATGGCCAGCGCGAAGCAGGCCGAGCTGATCGCCAGCACGCCGAGCGGCCCGAACAGCCACGGGAACTTCAGCCAGCCCATCTCTTTGGCGATCATGACGGGGATGCCGTGGAGCAGGTAGCAGTAGAGCGTGCGGGTGCCGAGGTCGGTGTACCAGGTCTCCTTCCTGGGCACCAGCGCCAGCACCGCGACGGAAAGCGCGAGCGCGCACACCAGCAGGCCGGTGCGCAGGCCGAGGCCTTCGTACCAGGTGAGGTCGAGGTTCTCGTAGCTGCCCTTGAAGTAGAACGGCGCGACCGGCGTGCGCGTGGACGCGACGAAGATCGCCACCGCCGCCGCGGCCAGGATCACGCCCACGCCGACGATCTTGATCCACAGCCGATCGAGCCGCTCGAAGTGCTCGGGCTGCAGCACCAGGCCGATCACGAAGAACGGCATGAGACCGAAGAAGCGGTCGAGGCTGAAGTCGCCGTTGATGTCGGAGAACCCGGCGAACAGGTAGATCGCGATGGACACCGGCACCGGGTGTTTCATCCGCTTCCACACCGGTGTGGACAGCCGCCAGAACAGCAGCGCCACCAGGTACCAGTTGAGCCACGCCGGGTCGTCGATCGACAGGCTCCACTTGTGGCCCAGCGCCCACCGCAGCGCCGCGTAGCCGACCTCGACCACGACGTACGGGATGAGCAGCGTGTCGACCAGCTTGTTGACCTTGGCGGTCGAGTTGTGGACCCAGAAGTTTCGCGACAGATAGCCGCTGATCAGCACGAACAGCGGCATGTGGAACGTGTAGATGAAGATGTAGAGCGACCTGGAGGAGTCGGCCGTGAGCGTGGGCACCAGCGAGTGGCCGAGCGGCACCAGGGCGATCAGGAGGAACTTGACGTTGTCGAGGAACGGGTCGCGCTTGCGCGGGCCCGACTCCTGCTCCGGCTCCGGCTGCTCACCGGGCGCGGCGCCCTGGCCCACCGCGGGCTGGGGCGCGGTGAGCTCGCCGGGGCCGACCCCATGGGGGTCGGTGGACGCACCCCAGTACGCCCCTTGTGGTAACGGCCAGCTCGTCCCCGTGACGTCGGGCCCGTCGTCGGCGGGCCTCCGCGGAGTCGTGACCGGTGGTGAGGATCTGGTGTCAGACACTGGGGGAGTCGCTCAGCTTCGCTCGGGGGCCGGGGAACACGACGGCAAGCGCGCCCAGCGGGTCTTGCCGACCCGTGTCGCGCTGCGTCGCCGACCTGCAACAGATTAGTGCGTCCGCCGTCCCCCTCGGCCCGGAACGCCCGGTTACACAGGGAACTTTGAGGCTCAGGTGCAGACGTTCTTCTGCTCCGACGCGGTGATGGTGCTGTTCTGGACGCTGTCGGGAAGCTTGGTCACCTTGACCGAGTCGAAGTCCTCGCCGATCACGAGCTGCGTCACCGGAGTGCTCTTGGCGGTCGTGGCCGTGGCCGCGACACCGGCCGTGGCCGCGTACGCCTGCGCGCCGATCGCCGCGACCTTGCCCTGCTCGGCGGCGGGCTTGGGCAGCACCGACCCGGCCAGCGTGTCCGCGCCGGCGGTCGCCATGTCGGTCGGCTTGGCGTAGTGGACCGCGGTCTTGGCCAGGCTCTGGCCGTCGGGCGCCTCGTAGTTCCCCACCCCGACGACGTTGAAGCCCTGCTTGGCGAGCATGTCGGCGACCTCGGCGGCCCTGCCGGGGGTCTTGGTGCCGTTGAGCACCTGGACCTTCACCTGCTCGGGCTTGACGGTGACCTTCGGCTTGGCGCTCGCGCTGGCGGTCGGCGTCGGCTTTGCCTCTTCCGTGTCGGTCTTGATGGCGGTGAACAGCTCGGTGGCGTCGGGCTCCTTCCAGATGACGCGGTTCGTGTCCTTGGGGTCTGGCACCCACGGCACAGTGGTGAACTGCACGCCGTTGGCGGTCATCTCGCGGGCGCTCGTCGCGATCTGGATGAGCTGCTCGGTGTCGTTGGCCAGCTCGGGGTCCATGGTGACCGAGCCGGCCGCGGCGGCGATGAACTCGCGCAGGCGCCCGACGTCGGTGAGCAGCTCGCTGCTGGTGGCCTTGGCGACGACCTTGCTGAGGAAGATCTGCTGGCGCTTGATGCGCTGGATGTCGCTGCCGTCGCCGTAGTGGCGCAGGCGTACGTAGCCGAGGGCCTTCTCGCCGTTCAGCAGGCTCTTGCCGGGCGGGAGCACCAGCTTGGAGGCCTTGTCGTTGACGCCCGACTTCAGGCAGATCTCGATGCCGCCGAGCGCGTCGACGATGTTCTTGAAGCCGCTGAAGTCGACCTCGACGAAGTGGTTGACGCGGATGCCGGTGAGCTGCTCGATGGTGGTCATCGTGCAGGCGATGCCGCCGGAGTTGTACGCCGAGTTGATCATGTCGCGGCGCGGGGCCATCTCCTGCTTGGTGGCCTCGTTCTTGCACCGCGGGATCTGCACCATGGAGTCGCGGGGGAAGCTGATCAGGCGGGCCTTGTCGCGGTCGGGCGAGATGTGCATCAGGATGATCGTGTCCGTGCGCTTGCCGCCCGCGTCGGCCGTTCGGGCCAGCTGCTGGCCGTACTTGGCGTTGCCCTCGCCGGCGCGTGTGTCGGATCCGACGAGCAGCACGTTGAGCGCCCCCGTGTCCGGCGGACGCGGGTTGAGGATGTCTTCTTTGACGCTCTTCTCGTTGATGTTGCCGAAGGCGTCGCGGTAGGCCGTGTACGCGGTGAGCGCGCCCGCCACCATGACCGAGGTCATGCCGATGCTGACCCAGGCCAGCACGCGCATCTTCGTCTGGCCGCCGCCCCCGCCCTTGCCGGAGCGGTGGCCGCGCGGTGGGTGGTCGCCGGGCGGCGGGGGAGTCGCGGCGGCCGCTCTGCGGGCCATCCTGCTGCCTGGCTGAGTGGGGGCCACTCGTCGGCCCAGCTCATGATCGACTACCGGCACGCCCCTGTAGTCACTCATACGCCCCTAGCCTCTTTCCTCGCACCTGGTGCGCCGGCCCGGTCGCTACGCGCCACGAGACCAGGTCACGTACGGCGTGCCTCGAGCAACGACCGCGGGGAACGACCGTGACCAGGGCGTGATGTTTCCGCGGCAAAGCATACTCAGACCCGGACATTGGGTGGAATATCATCGCCAAACTCTTTCTCGCTGCCGGACTGTCTTAGCACGTCGGGACGCAGGCTCAGGGCCGCCGCCAAACAGGCCAAGGGCACAGCCGGCAGGACGTACCGGTAGTCGAACTCGGCGGTCGCGGCCGGTGTGATCAACAGCACAACGGCCGCCGACCACGAGACCGGCCAGACCGGAACCCCGGTGCGGCGCCTCCCGCGCCACCTGCGCACGGCCGCCGCCGCGGGCGGCACCAGCAGGACGGCGAGGAGCACCGTGCCGGGCAGCCGCACGAAACCCTGGTAGGCCCGCAGCGCCCCGGCGTAGGGTTCGACGATCTCTGTGCCGATCGCGCCCTGTTCGTAGAGCTTGGCATATTCTGCACCGACCTGTGCCGGATAGCGGCCCGGCGGCCCCGGCGGGGTTTCCGGGAACTGGTAGTAGCCGTAGACCTCGGCGTCGGGGTAGACCGGGCGGCCCCAGACGAACGTACGGCCCAGCTCCGTCAGCACCGAGACGGCGTAGTCGAGCGGCTGGGCGGTGATCGCCCGCATCGCGAACCTGGCCGCCAGGTCGTCGTTCGCCTTCGCGAACGTGATGTCCGGCAGCAGCACCAGCGGGGAGTCCTTGGCCCAGATGTACTCCTGCGACGGCGGGCGCTGCTCGGGCGGGCGCGGATCGCAGAGCACCCGCAGGTCGGGCGGCGGGTCCATGCGCTCGCAGTCGGCGAACGACATCGTGCGGGCGTACAGGAAGACGCCGTTGGCGCCCACGATGCCGACGCGCTCGTAGGTGGCGTAGAACCAGGCGCCGTACGCGACGATCGGGACCAGCGCGGCGGCCAGCAGCACCCCGGCCGGTTTGATCCGCCGGCGCAGCAGGAACCACGCCGCCAGCACGACGATGAGCGGCTGGCCGACCGTCCTGGTGAGGGTCGCGGCGGCCAGCAGCAACCCGATCAGCACGACGGTGGACGTGCGCCGCGTCACGCACAGCGCCACGGCCAGCACGATCAGGAACATGAACAGGGTGTCGGAGACCAGCAGGTGCTCCAGCTCGACCTGGTACGGGTCGAGCAGCACCGGCGCCGCGGCCAGCGTCGCCGCCCACCTCGGCGCCCGCCGCGCCGCCCGGTACACCAGCAGCCCGGTCGCCAGGCCGAGCAGGTGCTGGGCCACCGTGACGGCGCCGAAGGAGTGCAGCGGCTCCAGCAGCGTGAGGAACATCGAGTAGCCGGCCGGCCGCACCAGGTCGGGGCGGGGGTGGAAGACCGTGACGACGTAGGTGTAGGTGTCGGGGAACCACAGGGCCGGGCGGTAGCCGAGCATCGCCAGCACGCGCAGGGCGGCACCCGCCGCGAACAGGGCGAGGAACCAGCCGTGCCGCCGCGCCACCCCGGCCGCGTCCCGCGGCAGGCGCCGCCGTCCGCGTCCGCTGTCCGGGTCGCCGGCCTCAGCCGTCTGCCTCACCCGCACACCGTCCGCCTGACCGCCACGTAACCCACCGTTCCTCCGCATCCGGTCCCGGAGGCGAGGTGGTGGGGCGGCTCTCCGCTGGGTGGGCTCTTCGCGGCGCAGGCTCCCGTCACGTCGCGTACGGTACCGCCGATTTTCGCCAACCCATGACTTCGGGCCGGTGGGGGTGAGGCGTTGGGTTGGATACGCTCGCTGATCGATGGAAGTGGATCGATCCGGCCGGATACTCGCCGCGATCACCGTGCTGCCGGCGTTGGCCGTGGCGGGGTGGTTGCTGGCGGGGCTGCCGCTGTTGATGCTCGGCCGGTTCGGGGCCGTGCCGGTCGCGCTGCTCGGGGTGGCGGCCGCGGCCGTGCTGGGCGTGCTCGGCACGCGGCGGCTCGGCAAGGTCGTCGAGGCGACGTCCCTGCAGGTCGCGGGCGTCGTGGCGGTGGCCGTGGCGTCGGGCGTGTTCAACGGCGTCATGTACAGCGAACAGGTCGCCATCCGGCGCGACCCCGCGACGTACACGCAGTACGCCGCCTGGATCGCCGCCCACGGCTCACTGCCCATCCCGCCGCAGGCCGAGGCGTTCGGCGGCCCCGACCGCTGGCTGGACTTCGTCAGCATCGGCTTCTACGACGTCAACGGCTCGGTGCTGCCGCAGTTCATGCCGGGCTCGCCGATGTTGTTCGCGATCGGCCACTGGCTGGGAGCGCCCTTCGTGATGCCGGCGGTGCTCGGCGGGCTGGCCGTCCTGACCGTGGCGGGCGTCGTGGCGCGGCTGGTGGGGGCGCGCTGGGCGGTGGTCGCCGCCGTGGCGGTCGCCGTGAGCCAGCCGGTCCTCTACACCTCGCGTACGACGTTCAGCGAGATCCCGTCGCTGATCTTGCTGTTCGGCGGGCTGGCGCTGGCCTACGACGCGCTCACCGGCACGTCGGGCCGGCGGCTGCGCGGGCTGCTGGCCGGGCTGGTGCTGGGCCTCGCGGTGCTGGTCAGGATCGACGGGCTGCGCGACGTGCTGCCTGCGCTGGCGTTCGCCGGGCTGCTGATCGCGATGCGCCGCTTCGCCCGGCCGGAGGGCACGGTGGGGCCGCCGCTGCTGGCGGGCCTGCTCGCCGGGGCCGGGCTCGGGCTGGTGGGGGCTTATGAGCTGGCCCGCCCGTACCTGATGTACCTGTCGGGGTCGGTCCGGCCGCTGCTGTTCATCTGCGCCGGTGTCCTGGTGCTCACCCTCGTCGGCACGCTCGCCGCGCCGTGGCTGGCCCGGATCCGGCTGCCCGCCTGGGCCCCGGCGGCGGGCGTGGGCCTGGTGGTCGTGCTCATGGCCGGCCTGTACGCCCGCCCGTGGTTCCAGACCGTGATCCGCGTGGCGGACAACCCCGGCGACATCCGCACGGCCGAGATGATCCGGCAGATCCAGCGCGCGAACGGCCTGCCCATCGACGGCGACCGCCTGTACTTCGAGAACTCCCTGCACTGGGTCGTCTGGTACGTCGGCCTGCCCGCCGTCGTGCTGGCCACGATCGCCGCGGCCGTGCTGCTGCGCCGGCTGCTGCGCGACGGCACGCCGTTCGCCTGGCTGCTGCCGCTCGCGGTCGTCGGCTGGACGACCGCGACCACGCTCCTCCGCCCGGAGATCACCCCCGACCACCCGTGGGCCGCCCGCCGCCTGGTGCCCATCGTGATCCCGGGGATGGTGCTGCTGGCCGTGCAGGGGCTGGCGATGCTCCGCGACCGGCTGCGGCGGCACGGCACGAGGTCCCGGAAGTGGGGGATGACGGCGGCCGTCCTGCTGGTGCTCGTCCCGCCGGCCGTGACGTCGATCGGCACCGCGTTCACGCCGATCGAGCGCGGGGAGATGGCGGCGGTCCGGGCGATGTGCGACCGGCTGCCGCGCGACGCGTCCGTGCTGTTCGTCGAGCGGGTCACCGGCGACCGGTTCACCCAGGTCGTGCGCGGCATGTGCGGCCGTCCGGCGGCGGAGGTCAAGCGCGTGGGCTCCGACACCGCGCCCGAGGACCAGGTGCGCCGCCTGGCCCAGCGGGTGCGCGCCGCCGGCCGCGTCCCGGTCGTGCTGGGCGCCGAGGAGGACCAGGTCGCGCCGTACGGGCGGGCGACCCAGGTCATGGCGCTGGTCACCCGCCAGGACGAGCGTTCCCTGCTGGAGGCCCCGAACGGCACCTGGACGCTGCGGATGAACGTCTGGATGGCCCCAGTCGAATAGCAGGGCCGGGTAGCCTCAAGGAAGTCGATGTGAGCCCGGTACGCGGCCGGGCAGAGTACCCTCGACCCCCGTGAGCACGCTTGAGACCTCCAAGAGTGGACCCGACGTGGAAGAAGCCCCGTACGTCACGATCGTCCTGCCCTGCTACAACGAGCAGGACCACGTCATCGACGAGGTGGAGCGCATCACGAAGGCGATGGACTCGAGCGGCTACACCTACGAGCTGGTGGCCGTCGACGACTGCTCGACCGACGACACGCTGGCCAGGCTCAAGGAGGCCGCACCCCGCTACCCCCGCCTGCGCATCCGCGCCTTCCACCGCAACGGCGGCTCCGGCACCGTGCGCCGGATCGGCACGCAGGAGGCCAGGGGCGAGATCGTCGTCTGGACCGACGCCGACATGTCCTACCCCAACGAGCGCATCCCCGAGCTGGTGCAGATCCTGGAGAAGGACCAGTCGATCGACCAGGTCGTCGGGGCGCGCACCAGCGAGGAGGGCTCCCACAAGCTCCTGCGGGTGCCGGCCAAGTGGATGATCAGGAAGATCGCCGAGATGCTGGCCGGGCAGAAGATCCCCGACCTCAACTCCGGGCTGCGCGCGTTCCGCAAGCCGGTGGCACGCCCCTACCTGCGGCTGCTGCCCCCCGGGTTCTCCTGCGTCACGACGATCACGCTGTCGTTCCTGATGAACCAGCACGACGTCTACTACCTGCCGATCGGCTACGCCAAGCGGGCCGGCAAGTCGAAGTTCAGCTTCGTCTCCGACGCCTACCGCTACATCCTGCAGGTGCTGCGGATGATCATGTACTTCAACCCGCTCAAGGTGCTCATGCCGCCCGCGCTCTGGCTGGTCGGGATCGGGCTCGCCAAGGGCGTCTACGACATGGTCAGGACGCCGTTCTACTTCCCCGCCAACACCGTCATGATCTTCCTGTCCGGGCTGCTCATCGGGTCGGTCGCGCTGCTCGCCGACCTCATCGTGCGCTCGCGGGGAGACTGACGATGCGCGTCGCGATCGTCGGCCCGACCTATCCGTACAAGGGCGGCGGGGCGCAGCACACCACCGAGCTGGCCCACCGGCTCGCGGCACAGGGCCACGACGTGGTCATCGAGTCGTGGCGGGCGCAGTACCCGTCGTTCCTCTACCCGGGGCAGCAGACGATCTCCGCACCCGAGGGCACGCCGTACCCGGAGACCGTGCGCCGGCTCGACTGGCGGCGGCCCGACGGGTGGGTGGCGGCCGGGCGGCGGATGCGCGCGGCCGACCTGGCGATCCTGGCCGTCCTGAGCCCGGTGCAGGTCCCCGCGTACCTCGGCATCCTGTACGGCCTCGGCCGCCGTGCCCGGACGGTCGCGCTCTGCCACAACGTGCTGCCGCACGAGCGCAAGCCGTACGACGAGCCGCTGATGAAGGCGCTGCTCAAGCGGGTCGACGGCGTGCTGACCCACTCCGAGCAGCAGGCCGCACTCGCCCGCGGGCTCACCCGCGAGCCGGTCGGCGTGGCCGCGCTGCCGCCGCACCTGCCCTCGACCTCGGGCGAGCGGGCCGCTCACGCGGTGCACCGGCGGTTGTTGTTCTTCGGCATCGTGCGGCCGTACAAGGGGCTCGACCTGCTGCTGCGGGCGCTGCCCGAAGGGGTCTGCCTGACGGTCGCCGGTGAGTTCTGGGGCGGGCTCGACGAGACGAAGGCGCTGATCGACGAGCTGGGCCTCGGCGACCGGGTGGAGCTGCGGCCCGGCTACGTGCCGGCCGGCGAGGTGCCGAAGTTGTTCGCCGCGGCCGACGCGCTCGTGCTGCCCTACCGCGACGCCACGGCCAGCCAGAACGTCTGGCTCGGCCACGAGCACGGCGTGCCGGTGATCGCCACCCGCGTCGGCGCGCTGGCCGACCACGTCACTGACGGCGTCGACGGGCTGCTGGTCGAGCCGGGCGACGTCGGCGCCCTGCGCACGGCCATCGAGCGGTTCTACGCCTCCGGGGAGCCGGAGAGGTTGCGGTCGGGGGTCAAGGCGGTCGATCCCGAGCCGTTCTGGTCGGCGTACACCGAGGCGCTGCTCGGTCTCTGACGGCCGAGCAGGAACGCGATGCCCGCGGCCGCCGCGTCGGCCAGCGTGAACGCCACGCGCGACACGATCGCCACGGCCAGGGCGGCGGGTGTGCCGATGACCGGGCTGAGCACGAGCACCAGCGCCCCCTCCCTGACGCCGACCCCGGCCGGGACCACGACCGTGAGGATGCCGGTGGCCCAGGCGAAGGCGTAGGCGCCGATGGCGATGACGTACAGGTCTGCCTGGCCGGCGAGTAGCACGATGTGCGCGCCGTACACGAGCCAGCCGAGCGCCGTCCAGGCGACCGCGACGACGACCGTACGGCCGGGCAGCACGCTCTCCAGCGGCTCCCTGCGCGCCACGCGCAGCGCCAGGTTGAGCCCCCAGGCGAGCACCTTGGGGTGCAGGCCGACGATGATCACGGGGACGAGCAGCACGAGATACCACGCCTCGCGCACCGCATCCAGCTGTCCCAGGGTGGCGGCGGCGAGCGAGATCGCCACCGCAAGGCTGATCACCAGGCCGAGCGACATCGTCGCGAACGTGCGCCGCGGCGGGCTGCCGTGGTCGCGGCCGAGGTCCATCGTGGCCGCGTACGCCCACACCACGCCCGGGATGTACTTCCCCAGCTGGCCCACGAACATGATCCGGCCGGCGCCCCGCAGCGGCACCCGCGTGCCGAGCCCGGCGAGGATCTCGCGCCAGGCGACCAGCATGAAGAACTGGCCGAGCAGCACCGTGGCGAACGCGCCGAGCAGCGCCCACGGCGACATCGCGCCCACCGCGGCGGTGGTCTCGTGCCAGTTGCTCGCCAGGCCGTAGCCGAGGAACCCCAGGGCGACCAGGGCGAGGACGACGCGCAACAGCCGACGCAGCATTGCGCCAGGCTACCGAAGAGCGATTGACATCGGATCGGCTTCGGGGTCGGTACGGTGGGGGCCGTGGTGAAGCAACGGGTCGCGCAGCTCGAATACTCCGAGTTCCAGTCCGCCATGCTCGACGAGGACAAGCGCAGGCGAAAGGCAGCCAAGATCATCGCGGTGCTCGAACACTTCCGCGGCCCGCTGGACGGTCTGACCGTGGGCGACGTCGGCTGCTCGGCCGGGTTCATCGCCGACGAGCTGGCGCGGGCCGGGGCCGGGCACACGCTGGGCGTCGACATCGACGTGCCGGGGCTGCGCAGGGCCGCCGACCGGTTCGGCGACCGGGTGGCGTTCGTGTGCGGCGACGGCACGGCGCTGCCGTTCCCCGACGGCTCGATCGACGTGCTCGTGTTCAACCACATCTACGAGCACGTGGTCGACCCGGACGCGGTGGTGGCCGAGATGCACCGGGTGCTGGCCGACGACGGCGTGCTCTACCTGGGGCTCGGAAACCGGCTCGGGATCATGGAGCCGCACTACAAGCTGCCGTTCCTGTCCTACCTGCCGCCGGCGGCGGCCGACCGCTACGTGCGGGCCTTCGGGCGGGCCGACCACTACTACGAACGGTTCCGTACGCGGCGCGGGCTGCGGGAGATGTTGCGGGCCTTCCACGTGTGGGACTACACCTTCCCCGTGCTGGCCACGCCGACGAGGTTCGCCGGGGGAGAGCTGTTCCCCGGGGTGGTGGGCAAGGTGGTCAAGGCCGTGCTGGGGCGCATGCCGCGCGGGGTGCTGCGGCTGCTGCTGCCGCTCGTGCCGACGTACCTGTGGGTGGCGACGAAGACGCCGCGGCGGCCGGTGGGCGCGGCGCTGCCGCAGCCGCCCGAACGGGTGCGCCCGCTGTGAGCACCGGCGCCTCCGGCACGGCGGACCCCCACGGAAGCACCGGCGACCCCACGAGCGGCCCGTCGAGCGGCCCGTCGAGCGGCCCTGTGAGCGAGCCTGTGGGCGCTTCGGCGGTCGGGCGGCGGAAGGGTGTGCGCGGGGTCTTGCGGGGCGCGTTCCTGGCGGTCGCGCTCGGCTTCGGCGGGTGGGCGGTGGCCAGGGAGTGGGACGCCGTGGCGGCCGGGTTCGCCCGGCTGTCATGGCCCGCGCTGGCCGGGTCGCTCGCCGCCGTGGTCGCCGCGCTGCTCGGGGCCATGCTCACGTGGCGCACCCTGCTGGCCGACCTCGGCTCTCCGCTCCCGCCGCGCCCCGCCGCCAAGGTCTTCTTCGTGGGCCAGCTCGGCAAGTACATCCCCGGCGCGGTCTGGCCGGTCCTCGCCCAGATGGAGATGGGCCGCGACCTCGGCGTGCCGCGTTCGCGCAGCGCGGCGGCGTTCTTCCTGATGATGCCCATCCAGCTGGCCACCGGCCTGCTGGTCGCGCTCGTCACCCTCGGCTGGAACCGGTACGGCTGGCTGCTGTTGTTCATCCCCCTGCTCCTGGTGCTGCTGGAGCCCCGGGTGATCAACGCCGTGATCGACCAGGCCCTGCGCCGGCTCAGGCGCGAGCCGCTCGAACGCCCCCTCACCCGGCGCGGCATGCTCACCGCGCTCGGCTGGGCGCTGACCGGCTGGGCGGCGTACGGCGTGCACCTCTACTTCGTCGCGCCCCAGGTCGGGCTGCTGTTCGCCGTCGGGGCGTTCGCGCTGTCGTGGTGCCTCGGCATCCTGACGTTCGTCGTCCCGGCGGGGGCGGGCGTGCGGGAGGTCGCCATGGTGGCCGTGCTGGCCCCTCAGCTCGATCAAGGAGCCGCGATCGCGGTGGCCCTTTCCTCCCGCATCGTCATCATCGTGGGAGATCTGATCTGCGCCGGATTGGCCGGAATTGCAGCACGTCGCGACTGAGTGTGATTTGGCGCACGTTTTAGGGGAGGCTGGTCATAAGCTGAACATCAGAGGGGGACGTCCGGTCCCGCGTTGATCTTGAGGGGAGAGATCTTCGTATGCCTCGAGTGCTCGTCGACGCGGCGGCGGTCCCCGCCGACCGCGGCGCCTTGACGCGATATGTGCACGGACTCGTCGCCGGGCTCCACAGGGCCGGAGCCGACCTGGCCGTGGTCTGCCAGCGCGCGGAGGCCGAGCTCTACCGGCGGCTCGCACCCTCGGCCGACGTCATCCCAGGCCCGGTCGCCCTCACCAACAGGGCCGCCAGGCTCGCCTGGGAGCAGACGGGGCTGCCGCTGCTCGCCCGGCGCGCAGGCGCCGGCGTGATCCACGCCCCCTACTACTCCATCCCGCTCGGCTCCGGCCTGCCGACCGTGGTGACGGTGCACGACGTCACCTGGTTCACCGAGCCCGACCAGCGCAGCCCGCGGGCGTCGTTCTTCCGCTCGGCCACCCGTACGGCCGTGCGACACGCCCGGCGGGTCATCGTGCCGTCCAAGGCCACCCGCGACGAGCTCATCCGCGTGCTCGCCGCCGACCCCACCCGCATCGACGTCGCCTACCACGGCGTCGACCTGGCGCAGTTCCACCCGCCGAGCGAGGAGGAGGTCCGCCGGGCCTCGACACGCTGCGGGCTGCACGGCCGGCCGTACGTGGCCTTCCTGGGCGCGCTCGACCCCCGTAAGAACGTTCCGAACCTCATCCGCGGCTTCGCCGCCGCGGTCAAGACGCTGGAGAACCCGCCCGCGCTGGTGATCGGCGGCGGCGTGCACCAGTACGACGTCGACGTGGCCTGCCGCGAGGTCGAGGCGACGGTCAAGGTGGTGCGGCCCGGCTATCTCGGGGCCTCCGACCTGCCCGGGTTCCTCGGCGGGGCGCTCGTCGTGGCCTTCCCGTCGCACGGCGAGGGGTTCGGGCTGCCGGTGCTGGAGGCGATGGCCTGCGGCGCGCCGGTGCTCACCACCCACCGCACCTCGCTGCCCGAGGTCGGCGGCGACGCCGTCGCCTACACCGAGCCCGACGCCGACAGCATCGCCACGGCGCTCGGGCAGCTCCTGGCCTCAACCGAGCGCAGGAAGCAACTGCGGGAGGCGGGGCTGGCCAGGGCCCGCGAGTTCACGTGGGCCGCATCGGCCGAAGCGCATCTCAGCTCCTATCAACGCGCGATCGAATAGTTCGGTAACCTCACGGAGTGATGGAGAGCTCTTTGCCAGGCCTCGAGGCGATCCTCCTGGTCGGGGGGCAGGGCACGCGCCTGCGTCCGCTGACACTGGGCACGCCCAAGCCGCTGCTGCCGACCGCCGGGGTGCCGTTCCTGGCCCACCAGCTGGCCCGCGCGCGATCGTTCGGCGTGCGCCGGATCGTGTTCGCGACGTCGTACAAGGCGTCGATGTTCGAGCCGGTCTTCGGAGACGGGGCGGCGTTCGGGCTCTCCCTCGAATACATCACCGAGCAGACGCCGCTCGGCACCGGCGGGGCGATCCGCAACGCGGCCGAGGCGCTGACGTCCGGCCCCGACGACCCGGTGCTGATCCTCAACGGCGACATCCTGAGCGGCCACGACATCGGCGAGCAGGTGAGCCTTCACCGCGCGCGCGAGGCCGCTGTAACGCTCCACCTGACAGAAGTGGACGATCCCACACGGTTCGGCTGTGTGCCGACCGACGAGAGCGGCCGGGTGACCGCGTTCCTGGAAAAGACCCCCAACCCGGTCACCAACCGCATCAACGCCGGCTGTTACGTCTTCACCCGGTCGGTGATCGACTCGATCCCGAGCGGCGAGGTCGTGTCGGTGGAGCGCGAGACGTTCCCCGGGCTGATCGAGTCGGGGCAGCTCGTCCTGGGCTACGCCACCCCCACCTACTGGCTCGACGTCGGCACGCCCGCCGCGTTCGTGCAGGGCTCGCGCGACCTGGTGCTGGGCCGGCTGGCCTCGCCGGCGCTGCCCGGTCCGACAGGCGAATACCTGGCGCTCGACGGCGCCCGGATCTCACCCGAGGCCAAGGTGCAGGGGGGCACGACCGTGGGCGCCCGGTGCGTCGTCGAGGCGGGGGCCTCGGTGGTCGGCTCGGTGCTGAGCGACGACAGCGTGATCGAGGCGGGGGCCTCGGTAGTCGACTCTGTGGTCGGTCAGGGGGCGCGCGTCTGCGCCGGCGCGGTGGTGCGCGACGCGGTGATCGGGGACGGGGCGATCGTGGGGCCGGGCAACGAGCTCCAGAACGGCGTACGCATCTGGCCGGGGGTCGAGCTGCCGGAGCGGGCGCTGCGTTACTCCAGCGACGTCTGACTCTTTCCAGTCCCGAGCAGGCGGCACACTTGACGGGTGGAAGAGCGCAGGTGGGTCCCGGACGGGCCGCTCGACGTAGGGCTGGCGTTGCAGCCTCTCAGGCGCGGCAGCGGCGACCCCACCTGGCGCCTGGGCGCCGACGGCGCCGTGTGGCGCACCTGCCGCACCCCTGACGGGCCCAGCACCCTCCGCGTGAGCGTCGGCGGCGGCGCCGTGCACGGG
>NZ_SMKQ01000218.1 GCF_004348995.1 Nonomuraea terrae | reverse complement strand
GGGGAGTGGCTCGGCGGCCAGGGGGTCTTCGCGGCCGGGGTCGCCCTGCTCGGGCTGTCGTACCTCGCGATCGTCACCGCCCCCGGCATCAGGCGGGTGGCGGCGTGACCGGCCACAGGTCGGCGACGATCGCCGCGGTGTGCTTGCCGAGCCCGAGGCGGATCGCCGCGCGCAGGTCGTCGGGGGTGTCGACGTCGCGCCTGACCGAGTCGATGCCCGGCACGCACAACTCCTTGGCGCCCACGGCCAGGTGCTTGGCCCGCGACTCCCCGCCGAAGCGCGGCGTGAACGGCCGGCCGGGCAGCACCCCGTAGAACGTCGTGCCGACGTCGAGCGCGTCCGGCACGAACGACTGGTCGAACTCCGCCGCCGCCTCCAGCGCGCGCCCCAGCTCGGCCGGCCGCAGGGCGGGCAGGTCGGCCTGCAGCGCGCCCACCGCGTCGCCCGGCGCCAGGCGTACGGCATGGGCGGCGCCCGTGCGCAGCGCGGTGTTGAGCCCGCGGTCGGGGTCGGGCACGACGTCGGCCCCCAGCGCGGCCAGCGGCCCGGCGGCGGCGGGATCGGCCGTCACCACGACCACCCGGGCGACCAGCGGGCACGAGAGCGCCGCGGCCACGGTGTCGCAGGCCACGGCCACGGCCAGCCGCGTGCGGTGGGGCCCCGTCGCGGCGGCCAGCCGGGTCTTCGCCGCGACCAGCGTCTTCACCGGAATGACCAGGGACCAGCGGATGCTCATAGGGTAAGCATCCCGCCTCGACATCTCCTCCGGCCAACCGGGAGACTTGGGGCGCATCCCGTACGTGTTGGAGGAGACCATGAGCCGCCCCACGAGACCGTCGCGTTTCTGGGAAACCCTGGCAGTCGTTGTGGTGAAGCCCCTGTCCTGGCTCCTGGTCAAGAAAGACTGGCGACACGGCGAGCGCATCCCGCGCACCGGCGGCGTCATCATCGCCGCCAACCACCTGTCGTGGACCGATCCGGTGCTGCTGTCGCACTTCCTGTACAACCACGGCCGCTGGCCGGTGATCCTGGCCAAGTCGGCGCTGTTCAAGGTGCCGCTCCTGGGCAAGGCCGTGAGCAGCCTGCTCGCCATCCCGGTCGACCGGGGCAGCGCCGAGGCGGCCAGGTCGCTGCGCATCTCCTCCGAGCGGCTCGCCGACGGCTGCGCGATCCTGTTCTACCCGGAGGGCACCTGCACCCGCGATCCCGGCCTGTGGCCCATGGTGGGCAAGACCGGCGCGGCCCGGCTGGCGCTGGAGAGCGGCACACAGGTCATCCCGGTGGCTCATTGGGGAGCACACGAACTGCTGCCGTACGGTGAGAAGAGGCCGAGGCTGTTCCCGCGCAAGACCTTCCGGGTGTCGGTGGGGCAGCCGGTCGACCTGTCGAAGTACGCGGGGCAGCCGCCGCACGCAGACGTGCTGCGCGCGGCGACGGCCGACATCATGGCGGCGGTCACCACGCAGCTGGCGGAGCTGCGGGGCGAGAAGGCTCCCGAGACTCCCTACGACCCCGCCGGACGGTGATGGCATGACGAAGGTGGCCGTGTTCGGAACGGGCTCGTGGGGCACCACGTTCGCGATGATCCTGGCGGAGGCCGGCAACGAGGTCACGCTCTGGGGCCGCAGGCGCGAGCTGGTCGAGGTGATCGACCGCGACCACGCCAACCCCGACTACCTGCCCGGTGTGCCGCTGCCGCCCACGCTGCGGGCCACGACCGACCCCGAGCGGGCGCTCGCCGGAGCGGACTTCGTGGTGCTGGCCGTGCCGTCGCAGCGGCTGCGACCCAACCTGGCGGCCTGGCGGCCGTACATCCCGCCGAAGGCCGTGCTGGTCAGCCTGATGAAGGGCATCGAGCTCGGCACGACCAAGCGTATGAGCGAGGTGATCCGCGAGGTCGCCGAGGTGCCCGAGGAGCGGGTCGCGGTCGTCTCCGGGCCCAACCTGGCCCAGGAGCTCGCCCACCGCCAGCCGGCCGCCACCGTGGTCGCCTGCACCGACATCGCGGTCGCCGAACGTTTCCAGGCCATCTGCCACCTGCCGCCGTGGTTCCGCCCGTACACCAATCCCGACGTCGTCGGGGTCGAGCTGGGCGGCGCGGTGAAGAACGTGATCGCGCTGGCCGTGGGCGTCTCGGCGGGTATGGGCATGGGCGACAACGTCAGCGCCATGCTCATCACCAGGGGCCTGGCCGAGATCTCCCGGCTGGGTGCGGCGCTCGGGGCCGACCCCCACACGTTCGCGGGCCTGGCCGGCATGGGCGACCTCGTGGCGACGTGCACGTCACCGCTGTCGCGCAACCGTACGTTCGGGGAGAACCTCGGCAGGGGCATGACGTTCGACGAGGTCGTCGCGGCCACCAAGCAGACCGCCGAGGGAGTGAAGTCCTGCGAGTCGGTGCTGGAGCTGGCCAGGAAACACGACGTCGAGATGCCGATCACCGAGGTCGTCGTCGGGGTGGTCCACGACGGCATGTCGCCGTCCGAGGCCGGCATGCTGCTCATGTCCCGCTCGCCGAAACCCGAGAGGTACGGTGTCTGACCCGCTCTGCCTGCGGAAATATCGCAATACGGCGTGCTCGTCTCGCCGTGCCAGGGCCGTCCCGGTAGATTCGGACACCATGAGCAAGCCACGTGTCGCCGTCGTTTTCGGGGGTCGCAATTCCGAGCACGCCGTGTCCCTGATGGGTGCGGGCAGCGTGCTGGACGCGATCGACAGGACCAAGTACGAGGTGATCCCCATCGGGATCGCCCAGGACGGCAGGTGGGTGCTGGCCGCTTCCGACCAGCGGTACGCCATCGAGGGCGGTGAGCTCCCCGCCGTCGACACCAGCGGCGCGGCGCTGGCGCTCCCCACGGACGGCAGCTCGCTGGTGGCCTACGACCCCGGCAGCATCCCCGTGGAGCTCGGCTCCGTCGACGTGGTCTTCCCCGTGATGCACGGGCCGTTCGCCGAGGACGGCACGATCCAGGGCTTGCTCGAGATGGCCGGCGTGCGGTATGTCGGCTCCGGCGTGCTGGCCAGCGCCGTGGGCATGGACAAGGCGTACATGAAGACCGTGCTGGCCGCCGCCGGGCTGCCGACGGGCGCTTACGTCGTCGTCCGCGACCGCGACTGGCGGCTCAACCGCGAGTGCGTGCTCAAGGAGGCCGAGCAGCTCGGCTACCCGGTGTTCGTCAAGCCGGCCAGGGCGGGCTCGTCGCAGGGCATCTCCAAGGCCCACGACCGGGCGAGCCTGGAGGAGGCCGTGGAGTTCGCCCGTCGACACGACCCCAAGGTGCTCATCGAGGCCGCCATCGCCGGCCGCGAGATCGAGTGCGCGGTGCTGCAGTCGCTCGGCGACGAGCCGGCCGCCGCGTCGCTGCCCGGCGAGGTGCGGGTCGAGGGCGGCCAGGAGTTCTTCGACTTCGAGGCGAAGTACTACCCCGACCAGATGTCGCTCACCGTGCCCGCCGACATCCCGCAGGAGACCGGCGAGGAGCTGCGGGCGATGGCCGTGCGGGCGTTCGAGGCCCTGGAGTGCGAGGGGCTCGCGCGGGTCGACTTCTTCTACACGCCCGACGGCAGGCTGATCCTCAACGAGATCAACACGATGCCCGGCTTCACGTCGCTGTCGGTGGCGCCGCAGCTGTGGGCGGCCTCCGGGCTGTCGTACCCGGCGCTGGTCGACCGGCTCGTCCAGCTCGCCCTGTCGCGCTCACCCGGGCTGCGCTGAGACCTGGGCGATCGGCTTCGACAGGTCGGCCAGCACCTCCGCGGCCACGTGCTCGCCGCCGACCGTGACCTCGATGTAGGCCGGATCGGTCACGGCGGTGAACAACGTGGGCCTGTCGGGATCGGCGAACCAGCCCACGCCGCCGATCTCCTGGAGCTGGTCGGTGGGCGCCATCCTGACCGGGCGGGGCACGCCGCAGCGCAGCGCGATGGCGCCGGAGCCCCAGACGGCGACGTACGGCGACTCGGGCTCCGAGGGGCTTCGCTCGTCGCCGTCGAGCGTCTCGGGCAGCAAAGTGGCGAGCTTGGCGCAGGCCGCCACCGCCTCGCCCTGCGGGACGGGCGGCTCCACGCGTACGGTGCCGCAACCGGCGAGGGTCAAGAGCATGAGCAGCGCGGCTGCGGCACGCATGCGAACGACCCTCAAATGTGAACGATCGGACACGTAAGAGTACGTGTGATGCCCTGCACGGCCTGGATCTGGGCGACGACGAGTTTGCCGAGCTCGTCGACGTTGTTGGCCTCAGCGCGCACGATCACGTCGTAGGGCCCCGTCACGTCCTCGGCCTGGGTCACTCCGGGGATCCCGGCGATCTCCTGGGCCACGGCGGCAGCCTTGCCGACCTCGGTCTGGATAAGGATGTAGGCCTGCACCATCACGTCCTCCCCGGGCGATTGGATCACGCCGAAGGGCCACCGTACCCTGTGTGCGTCAGGAGGTGCGCCATCACAGTCGGAGATCTCGGCGAATTCGGTGTGGTAAATCGTATTACCGCACGTCTGCCCCAGGGAGCGGCGGTAATCCTCGGCCCCGGAGACGACGCCGCCGTCATGAGCGCGCCCGACGGGCGTGTGGTCGTCTCGACGGACCTGCTGCTGGAGGGCAGGCACTTCCGCCGCGACTGGTCCGGCGGGTACGACGTGGGCCGCAAGGCCGCCGCTCAGAACCTCGCCGACGTGGCCGCCATGGGCGCGACGCCGACGTCCATCGTGGTGGGGCTCGGCATTCCGGCCGACCTGCCCCTCGACTGGCTCGACGCGCTGACCGACGGGTTCCGTGACGAGTGCGCGACGGTGGGCGCGAGCGTGGCCGGTGGCGACGTGACCCGCTGTGACCTGGTGGTCCTCGGGGTGACCGCCCTGGGCGACCTGAACGGGCGCGCTCCGGTGCGGCGGTCGGGCGCGCGGCCCGGCCAGGTGGTGGCGGTCGCGGGGCGGCTGGGATACGCCGCCGCCGGGTGGGCCCTGCTGGAGGCGGGCGTCCCGGCCGACGGCCCCGCGCTGAGGGAGGCCGTGGCGGGCCACCGCAGGCCCTGCCCTCCGTACGCGATGGGGCCCGTGGCGGCCGAGCTGGGCGCCACGGCGATGCTGGACGTCAGCGACGGGCTGCTGCAGGACCTCGGCCACGTCGCCGAGGCCAGCGGGGTGCGGGTCGAGCTCGATCCTGAGGCGTTCGCCGTGGCGGAGCCGGTGGCGGCGGCGGCCAAGGAACTCGGGGCCGATCCGCTGGAGTGGGTGCTCACCGGAGGCGAGGACCACGCGCTGGCCGCGGTGTTCCCCGCCGACGTGCGTCTTCCCGCGGCGTGGCGGGTCGTGGGGCGGGTGAGCGAGGGCGAGGGTGTCGTGGTGCGCGGCCGGGAGATCGGGCGGCGCGGGTGGGATCACTTTCAGTGATTTGTTATCCCGATTTGAGTGATAATTTCCCGATTTGGGGTAGCACTGCCGGGATTATTGTGACAGCGGCGTAGTAAAGGTGTTATGAAGATTGGCGGCCACGGTAACCGGAAGAAAGGGCAACCATGGGCCGCCGTCACGGCAGAGGTGGATCCGACGACGGGGACGAGTGGGGGAAGAGCGCATTCTGGGGTCCTGACGAGCAGGCCGAGCCGCCGGGTTGGCCGTCGTTGCCGGACCAGCCCGAGGTGACGGGCCAGTGGGCCCCCATGCCCCGGCGCGCCGACGCGCCGCAGCCCCCGCCGCAGTCGGAGCCGTACGAGACCACCGGCGCCTTCGCGCTGCCCGGTGATCCCGCCTTCCCTCCGGCCGGCGGCGCGGGAGGCTTCCCTCCGGGAGTGCCGGAGGGGGCCGGGCCTTTCGAGACGACCGGCGCCTTCGCCCGTCCGCCGGAGTGGGACGCGCCGCAGAACCAGCCCTCCGGTCCGCCCGACCGTCCCGGCCCGTCCACGGGCCCCTTCGACAGGTCTTTCGACGGGCCGGACACCGGGGACTTCTTCCCCGTGTCCGCCGACCGGACGGCCGTCTTCGGCGGCGGCGCTGACGGGAGGGACACGTTCGACGGCGACCGCACCGCCAGGTTCGACGCGCCACCCGAGCAAGGCGACGGTACGGCCAGGTTCGACGCGCCGTACGCCGGGCCGCCCGAGCCCGGCGACGTCAAGGTGGCCGGCTCGCCGACGCCCGCGCCGGCCCCGGCCTGGGCGAACGCCGAGACCGGCTTCCTCGACTCCGGCTGGTCGGGAGACTCCGGCCACGACGAGCCCAGGAGCCGCCGCGGCCGCCGCAAACGCGGCGACGACGACGTGCTGGCCGCCCCGGAGGGCGCCGGCAAGGGCCGGATGGCGCTGCTGTCCGTGGCCGCCGTCGCCGTCGTGCTGGGCGGCACCGTGGCGGGCGTCTCGTTCATCAGCTCGCCCGGCGACCCGGCCGCGTGTGAGGGCACGTCCTGCGCGGCCGTGCAGGAATCCGCCGGGCAGCCGGCTCCCGAGGTCGCCGGCCCGGTAGAGGAGGAGTCCGAGACGGTGCCGGACGAGGAGCCCGTGCAGGACGAGGAGTCCGCCGCGCCCGAGACCCCCACGCCGACCGCCGGCTCGAACGTCAGCCCTCCGCGCCGCACGGCCTCGGCCGCGCCCACGAGGACGAAGGCCCAGAGCCCGTCGGGCGCCACGCAGGACGAGCCGCCCCCCGACGTGCCGGTCGAGGAGGTGGAGGAGACGCCGGAGACGCCGAGGCAGGAGGTCTCCGTGCTGGACGACGCCGTCACCGACACGCTTCCGAGAACCGAGCGCGCGCCTACGCCCGCCGACACGGGAACGCCGGACCTGCCGCAACCCCAGCAGTCACAACAACAGCCACGGCAGCCTCAGCAGCTGGCGCCCGGCGGCTCCGTCGACGTCGAGCAGTCCATCAGCCAGCGCCCGGCCTCGTACAAGGCCGAGCTGACGGTCTCGAACACCTCCGCGAGGACGCTGCAGAGCGCCACGGTCTCCATGCCGGTGAACGGCAGGGTCGTGGACGTGGACGGCGCCGACTGGACGCAGGACGGTGACCTGCTGATCCTCGACGTGGAGACCCCGCTGCCGGCCGGGCAGTCGGTGGACGTGTCGTTCACGGCGCTCGGCAAGGGCACCAAGGCGCAGAACTGCGGGCTCGTCACCGGGGAGTGCGTCGTCACCTGAATGGTTGGATGGGGGACATGACGGTTTTGACCCCTCCACGTGTGCTGACCGTCGCCGGCTCCGACTCCGGCGGCGGCGCGGGCATCCAGGCCGATCTGAAGACGATGCTCGCCATGGGCGTCCACGGCATGAGCGTCATCGCCGCGGTGACGGCCCAGAACTCACTCGGCGTCCAGGGCTATTGGGAGCTGCCGCCCGAGGCCGTACAGGCTCAGCTCGACTCCGTGCTCGGCGACATCGGGGCGCAGGCGGTGAAGACCGGCATGCTGGCCTCGCCCGTGCTGGTGGAGACGGTGGCGCGGGTGCTCGGCCGGTACGCCGCACCGCTCGTCGTGGACCCCGTCGGGGTCTCCAAGCACGGCGACTCGCTGCTCGCACCCGAGGCCGTCGAGACGATGCGGACCAGGCTGCTGCCCGTGGCCACCGTGGTGACCCCGAACCTGTGGGAGGTGGAGCAGCTCACCTCCGTGAAGGTGGAGGACGAGAGCGGGCTCAGGAGGGCCGCGGACGCCGTCCTGGAGCTCGGCCCCACCTGGGCGCTGATCAAGGGCGGCCACCTGCCGGGAGCGCCGGTGGACCTGCTCACCGACGGCACCGACGAATACCGCTTCACCGCCGAGCGCCTGGACAACCGCCACACCCACGGCACGGGCTGCACGCTCGCCTCGGCCATCGCCTCCCGCCTCGCCCTGGGCGACGACGTGCCGGCAGCGGTGGGCGCGGCCAAGGAGTACGTGACGGGCGCCATCGCCCGCGGCTTCCCCCTCGGCTCCGGCATCGGCCCCGTGGACCACGCCTGGCGCTGGCGCTGACCCCGGACACGGCGAAAGCCCGCCGCTCCCCAGGAGTGGCGGGCTTTCGCGGACGTGGAATTTAGCGGGTGACCTTGCCCGCCTTGATGCACGACGTGCACACGTTCAGCTTCTTCGGCGTGCCACCGACGACCGCACGAACCGTCTGAATGTTGGGGTTCCAACGACGGCGGGTGCGGCGGTGGGAGTGGGACACGTTGTTGCCGAACGTCGGCCCCTTGCGGCAGACATCGCAGACGGAAGCCACGGTATCGCTCCTTAAAACAGTCGATGTAGCCCTGTCCGCTGATGTTTCCGGGCGGAGGGCATGCCGGGACAACCGGCCAGCCAGACGAGAATATCCGATCCACACCTGTGGACGCGAACCAGAGCATCTGGACCGGACCAGGACGTCGGTATTCTCCAGCGGCAACGCTAGCGCATCCGGGGAGTCCTGGACGCCTCGCCCGGCGACGCCCCGGCGGCGTCATCGAGGATTCCTGTCGGCCGCAGGCGGTAGAACTAAATGCCGTGAGCCGTTTCGACGAGCCTCTGACGAAGGCGCTCGACCCGAAGACCGCCAAGCTGCTGCACAGCGTGCTCGACCTGGAGACGGTCGGCGACCTGCTGCGCCACTACCCGCGCCGCTACGCCGAGCGCGGCGAGCTGACCACGCTCGACGCGCTGGAGGTCGACGAGCACGTCACCGTGGTCGGCGAGGTCAGCAGGCTGATGCGCAAGCCCATGCGCAACCGCGGCGGCACCTGGCTGGAGGCCGAGGTCGTCGACGGCAACGGCAACCGGCTCTACCTGGCGTTCTTCGGCAAGGGCTCCCACGCGGCCGAGTCGCGGCTCAAGCCGGGCCGGCGCGGCATGTTCGCCGGCAAGGTCGGGCTGTTCGGCTCGCGCGGCAAGCCCCGCTGGCAGCTCGCCCACCCGGAGTTCGAGCTGTTCGAGGAGAGCGAGGCGAGCGCCGAGGAGTTCGCGGCGGCGCCGGTGCCGATCTACCCGGCCGGCAAAGACCTGACGCCGTGGGCGATCAGGCGCGCTGTCGGTGTGGTCCTCGACACACTCGGGCCGCTCGACGACCCGCTGCCCGCCGCCCTGCGGGCCCGTCACGGCCTGCAGGATCTGGGCGAGGCGCTGGTCGCCATCCACCGGCCGAAGGACTTCGCCGAGGTGGGCCGGGCGCGCAAGCGGCTGAAGTTCGACGAGGCGTTCGTGCTGCAGTCCGTGCTGCTGCAGCGGCGCCAGGCCGCGACCGCCTGGCCGGCCAAGCCGCGACCGAGGCGCTCCGACGGCATGCTCTCCGACTTCGACGAGCGGCTGCCGTTCGCGCTCACCGAGGGGCAGGCCGCGGTCGGCGAGGAGATCGCCGCCGACCTGGCGCTCGAACACCCGATGCACCGCCTGCTGCAGGGCGAGGTCGGCGCGGGCAAGACCGTGGTGGCGCTGCGCGCGATGCTCCAGGTGGTCGACGCAGGGGGGCAGGCCGCGCTGCTCGCCCCCACCGAGGTGCTGGCCCAGCAGCACCACCGCTCGATCGGCGCCATGCTCGGAGACCTGGCGCAGGGCGGGATGTTCGGCGGCACCGCGGTCACGCTGCTGACCGGCTCGATGGGCGCCGCCGCCCGCCGCGCGGCCCTGCTCGACGTGGCCTCCGGTACGGCCGGCATCGTCGTCGGCACCCACGCCCTGCTGCAGGAGCACGTCCAGTTCGCCGATCTGGGGCTGGTCGTGGTCGACGAGCAGCACCGCTTCGGCGTCGAGCAGCGTGACGCCCTGCGCGAGAAGGCCGGTCAGTCCCGTCCCCACGTCCTCGTCATGACGGCCACCCCGATCCCGCGCACGGTCGCGATGACCGTCTTCGGCGACCTGGAGGTCTCGACGCTGTCGCAGCTGCCGTCGGGCCGGGCGCCCATCACGACCCACGTCGTCCCGGCCGCCGAGAAGCCGCACTACCTGGAGCGCACGTGGCAGCGGGTGCGCGAGGAGGTGGCGCTGGGCCGTCAGGCGTACATCGTGTGCCCGCGCATCGGCGACCTGGAGGGCGACGAGGGCGACCTGCAGGTCGCGGAAGCGGGCGCCTCCGGCGACGAGCGACGGCCGCCGCTCGCCGTCCTCGACGTGGCCGACCTGCTCGCCCAGGGCCCCTTCCACGACCTGCGCATGGGCACGCTGCACGGCAAGCTGCCGCCCGAGGAGAAGGACGCCGTCATGCGGGCGTTCACGCGGGGTGAGATCGACGTGCTGGTGGCCACCACGGTCATCGAGGTCGGGGTCGACGTGCCCAACTCCTCCGTCATGATCATCATGGACGCCGACCGCTTCGGCGTCTCCCAGCTCCACCAGCTCCGTGGCCGCGTCGGCCGGGGCGGGCTGCCGGGCCTGTGCCTGCTGGTCAGCGACTTTCCCGAGGGCACCCCGGCCCGCGCCCGGCTCGACGCGGTGGCGGCCACCCTCGACGGGTTCGAGCTGTCGCGGGTCGACCTGGAGCAGCGGCGCGAGGGCGACGTGCTGGGGGCGGCGCAGTCGGGCAAGCGGTCGTCGCTGAAGCTGCTGCAGCTGCTGCGCGACGAAGAGGTGATCGCCACGGCCCGCGAGGAGGCGGCGAGGCTGCTGGAGAGCGATCCCGAGCTGCGGGCGCACGACGCGCTGCGCGCCGAGATCGACCGGCTGCTGGCCGACGAGCGCGCCGAATACCTGGAGAAGACCTGAAAGCGGCTTGAGGCGAGGGCGCGGGGCCTGGGAGCGCTTGAGGCGAGGGCGCCGGAGAGCCGGCGGAGAGCTGATCGAAAAGACGAACCCAGCCGCGGGGACGGCCTCCCCCCGAATGCCGTCCCCGGCTGGGCCCACCCTCGGGTCAGGTGCCGAGGGAACCGGCGTGCGGAAGGGCTCACGATCACGCCGGTCGGCCTTCACGTGGGTCATCTCGAAGGCCGCAGACTCATCTTGCGTGGCTCACCGGCCGATGTGAATCACCCTTGCGCAGTCGAGGCAGACACTTGTCCACTCTTGACCTGCGTGACCATGCGGAACAATGGGTCACATGACGCGGATCATCGCAGGCGCGGCCGGTGGGCGCCGATTGGCCGTCCCGCCGGGGCGCGGCACGAGACCGACCAGTGACAGGGCCCGGGAAGGCATCTTCTTGACGCTCGACTCCCTGTACGGCCTGCGCGACGCCCGCGTACTCGACCTGTACGCCGGATCGGGCGCGATCGGCCTGGAGGCCCTGTCGCGGGGCGCGGCCGAAGCCGTGCTGGTGGAGTCCGACACCAAGGCCGTCCGCACGATCAAGGAGAACATCCGGTCGCTCGGCCTCGACGGCGCTCGTCTGGTGGCCGACAAGGTGGAGCGGGTGCTCGGCAAGGAGCCCGAAGAGCCGTACGACATCGTGTTCGCCGATCCGCCGTACGTGATGGCGGACAGCGAGGTCGCGGCGACTTTGGCGCTTTTGCGCGACAACGGCTGGCTGGTTGACGGGGGCCTGGTGGCGTTCGAGAGGGAAAGCAGGGGAATGCCCCTGATGTGGCCCGAAGGGTACGTTGAGGAGAGGGTCCGTCGTTATGGCGAAGCATCCGTTTGGTACGGTCGCGCCGCCGGGAACCCGTAGACCTGGGAGGCGTCTTGCGCCGCGTAGTCTGCCCGGGGTCGTTCGACCCCATCACGAATGGCCACCTCGACATCATCGGCCGAGCCGCACGGCTCTATGACGAGGTGACCGTGGCGGTCCTCATCAACGTCGAGAAAAGCAGTCTGTTCACAGTCGATGAACGGATCGAGGTCCTGCGGACCGTCACCAAGGACTTCCCGAACGTCAACGTACGCAAATTCCACGGCCTTCTCGTCGATTTCTGCAGGCAGAACGACATTCCGGCCATCGTCAAAGGCATCAGGGTCGTCAGCGATTTCGACTACGAGCTCCAGATGGCCCAGCTCAACTACCGTCTGTCGGGCGTGGAGACGTTGTTCATGCCGACCAATCCCGAATACTCTTTCCTGTCCTCCTCGCGGGTGAAGGAGATCGCCCGCTACGGCGGCGACGTCTCGGGGCTGGTGCCCGACCTCGTCCACAAGCTGCTCATCGAGCGGCTCAGGGGCTGACCGCGACCTGCTATCCTTTGATTTCGGCCTTGTACGACGGCGAGATTTTCGCCATGCCTAGCGAGAGCAGGATGACTCAGCACCTCGACCCCCGCTCCCCTTGGGTGATCTCCACTCACGACCTGGGAAAGCGGCCGGGCACGATGCGGCAGATGTCCCTGGTCCTCCCGGCACCGGTGGAACTCGGCGTCGACATGATCGGCGTCCCCAAAGACGCCGAAGTCGAGCTGGATCTCCGGCTCGAAGCGGTGATGGAAGGCGTGCTCGTCTCGGGCACGGCGCGGGCCCCCCTCGCGGGGGAGTGCGCGCGGTGCCTCGACCCGGTCTCCTCCGAGATCGAGGTCGGCCTGCAGGAGCTGTTCTTCTACTCCGACGAGGACGCCTCGGAGGAGGATTCACTGCTCGACGGAGAGCTGCTCGACCTCGAGCCGACGTTCCGCGACGCGGTGGTGCTCGCACTGCCGCTGAGCCCCGTCTGCCGTGAGGACTGCGAGGGGCTCTGCGTGGAGTGCGGAGTCAAGCTGGCGGAGGCCGGCGCCGACCATCGGCACGAGAAGATCGACGCCCGCTGGGCGTCGTTGCAAGGTCTGATTACCGACACAGATAACGATCAGGAGAAGTGACGTGGCCGTCCCGAAGCGAAAGATGTCGCGGAGCAACACCCGCGCCCGTCGCTCCCAGTGGAAGACGACTGCCGTCGCCCTGGTGAGCTGCCCGCAGTGCCGGTCGCCCAAGCAGCCGCACATCGCGTGCCCCACCTGCGGCACCTACAACCGTCGTCAGGTCATCGAGCCGTCCGCCTGATCCGCCAGCAGTTGACGTGATGCCGACCGGGTGCCAAAGTGCCTCGGTCGGCGTTACCGTCTCAGATGCGTGCGGCGGCGGTTCGCCCGCGGCCGTGGTGGACGCCGGGGCTACGCGTTACCCCGACGCCCACCACGTTTTCGGGCATCATTCGCAGCCGACGCGCCATGTGAAGATGTCCGAGGAGGAAACACGTGGGCGCAGGTCCTAAGCCGGTGGCCGTGGAGGTCGCCAGAGACGAGCTGGAGCGGGTCCTGTCGGTCGAGCTCGGCCCCGACATCCTGGAGCGGGCGCTGACCCACCGTTCCTACGCGTACGAGAACGGCGGCCTGCCCACCAACGAGCGCCTGGAGTTCCTGGGCGACTCGGTGCTGGGGCTGGTGGTCACCGACACCCTCTACCGCAACCACCCCGACCTGCCGGAGGGCCAGCTCGCGAAGCTGCGTGCCGCCGTGGTCAACATGCGGGCGCTGGCCGACGTGGCCAGGGGGCTCGGGCTGGGCCGGTTCATGCGGCTCGGCAGGGGCGAGGAGGGCACCGGCGGGCGCGACAAGTCGTCGATCCTGGCCGACACCCTTGAGGCGCTCATCGGCGCGATCTACGTCGACAAGGGCCTCGACGAGGCGTTCCGCGTGGTCCACCTGCTGTTCGACCCGCTCATCGTGCGCTCCGCGTCGCTGGGCGCCGGGCTCGACTGGAAGACCTCGCTGCAGGAGCTCACCGCCTCCGAGGCGCTCGGTGTGCCCGAATACCACGTCGAGGAGAGCGGCCCCGACCACGCCAAGTCGTTCACGGCCATGGTGCGCGTCGGCGGCGAGTCCTACGGCTCGGGCAGCGGTCGCAGCAAGAAAGAGGCCGAGCAGCAGGCGGCCGAGGCGGCCTGGACCCGCATCAGGGCCCGCCGCGAGCAGCGCGAGAGTCAGCCGGCCGGCTGACCGTCCCCGCGGCCGGCGGGCGCCGGCCTGACGGTGAGAAATGGGTTGCCCGATGGTGAGGCGACCCATGGTGAGAGGGCGAGGTCCGTAGTGCCGGAACTGCCGGAGGTCGAGGTCGTCAGGCGCGGCCTCGCGCAATGGGTGGTCGGCCGTGAGATCGCCGAGGCGGAGGTGCTGCACCCCCGCGCGATCAGGCGTCACCTGCCCGGCGCCGACGAGTTCGCCGCCCGGCTCAAGGGCCGCGTCGTGCTGTCCGCCGAGCGCCGGGGCAAATACCTGTGGCTGCCGCTGTCGGGCGGCGACGAGGCGCTGCTCGCCCACCTGGGGATGAGCGGGCAGCTGCTGGTCGTCGCCCCGGACTCGCCGCTGGAGAAACATCTGCGCGTACGCCTGCGTTTCGCCGACGGCGGCCCCGACCTGAGGTTCGTCGACCAGCGCACGTTCGGCCATGTCATGCTCACCCCGCTGGTCGGCGGCGTGCCGGCGCCGATCGCCCACATCGCCCCCGACCCGTTCGAGGCGGCGTTCGACGAGGCCGAGTTCACCCGCAGGCTCAGGGCCAGGCGCACGGAGATCAAGCGGGCGCTGCTCGACCAGTCGCTGATCAGCGGCGTCGGCAACATCTACGCCGACGAGGCCCTGTGGATCGCCCGGCTGCACTGGTCGCGCCCGACGCAGACGCTCACCCGGCCGAAGGTGGCCGAGCTGGTCGCCGCCGTGCGCACGGTCATGGGGGCGGCGCTGGAGCAGGGCGGCACCTCGTTCGACAGCCTGTACGTCGACGTCAACGGCGAGAGCGGCTACTTCGAGCGCTCGCTGGAGGTGTACGGCCGCCGCGACCTGCCGTGCTCCCGCTGCGGCACGCCGATCATGCGGGAGGCGTTCATGAACCGGTCGTCCTACTCCTGCCCGCGATGCCAGCGACGGCCGCGCTGAGCGCCGCCAGACCCGCCGCCACCC
>NZ_SMKQ01000217.1 GCF_004348995.1 Nonomuraea terrae | reverse complement strand
ACCGTAGAGGTCGACAACCTCGTCGTCCGCCACCCCGTCCAGGAACGAACGGACCAGGGCACCGGAAGGCCGGACGAGGGCAGCATGCCTGACGACCGTGCAGTGACCGCCCACGTGCCCGGCAGGCCGGTGGAGGCGGGCGCGGCGCGTACGCCCCACGGCGCGGACGGGGTTCTGGCCGGCGGCCGTGTGCGAAGCGCCGTGGGGCGGCCGGCGGTGGACGGGGTGTCGTTGCGGCTCACGCCCGGGAAGCGGGTGGCGGTCGTGGGGCCCAGCGGGGCGGGCAAGAGCACGTTGCTGGCCGCGCTGATGCGGCTGGTGGAGCCCGAGTCGGGCGCGGTCAGGGTCAACGGCGTCGACCTCCGCGACCTGGCGGGCGACGACGTGCGCGCCCTGATGACGGGGCTCACCCAGGACCCGTACATCTTCCGCGCCAGCCTGCGCGACAACCTGCGCCTGGCCGGCCCCGACGCCGACGAGGAGACGCTGCGCCGCGCCGTACGCGATGCCCGTCTGGAGGAGTGGGTCGAGCGCACCGGGTGGGACGCCGAGCTCGGCGAGGACGGCAGGACGGTCTCCGGCGGCCAGCTGCAGCGCCTGGCCCTGGCCAGGGCGCTGCTGTACGACCCTCCGGTGCTGCTGCTCGACGAGCCGGCCGAGGCACTGGACGAGGAGACGGCCGACCGGCTGATGAGCGACCTGCTCGACGTGACCCGCGACCGTACGACGCTGCTCGTGACGCACCGCCTCAAGGGCCTGGAGCTGGTCGACGAGGTCATCGTGCTGGAGGAGGGCCGGGTCGTACAGCGCGGGCACCACGACGAGCTCGTGTCCGTGCCGGGCTACTACCGCGACCTGTGGGAGTCCGAGGTTCTGACCAGACGGTAAACCTGGCCCCTCGACAAGGCCATTGTGTTTGCGACGCCATCAGGTTTATTCTGCAAACTACTTTGAGAATCCGAGGGGTTTGCATGGTGGATGACGACCGCGAGAAGAGTCCCGAGGAGATGCTCCGCGTCATAGAGGAGCAGAGCACCGCCACCGTCAGGTTGCTGCGAGGCGATCCGCTCCTGCTCTACGTCCCGTGGGGCGTCGCCTGGCTGCTCGGCTTCACCGCGCTGTTCCTGCACTACGGGCTCGACGGGCGGCCCTACGCGCCGATCTCCCAGATGCAGGGCGTGGCCGTGCTGATGGCGGCCCAGGTGGTCGCGGGTTCGGTGGCGGCGTACGGAGTGGTGCGCATGGTCCGGCTCAGCCGCGGCGACAGTTCGGCCCGTGGCCTGATGTACGGCCTGGCATGGTTCGCCGGGATGGGGCTCATGATCATGATCGCGAGCAGGATGACCCTCCAACTGCCCCCCTACGAGAGCGGCCTGCTCTGGGCCGGCTTCTCGCTGACCGTGGTGGCCGTGCTGTACATGACGGGCGGCGCGATCTGGCTCCAATGGCCGATGTTCTTCATCGGCGCCTGGGTGGCCGCCGTCAACGGGCTCGGCGTGCTGCTCGGCGCCGGCTGGCACGCGCTGCTGACGGCCGTGCTGCTGGGCGCCGGGTTCATCCTCGTGGGCGGGTGGCTGAGGTTGCGCTGGTGAGCACCGAACAGCCGCTGCCCGAGCTCGACCCGGTGATCCACGCCCAGGCCCGCCTGCGGGTGGTCGCCGCGCTCAACGTCCTGCCCGAGGGCGACGAGATGGCCTTCAACTCCATGAAGGAGCTGCTCGGGATGACCGCGGGCAACCTCTCGGTGCACCTGACCAAGCTGGAGGACGCCGGCTACGTCCGGATCACCAAGACGCACAGGGGCCGCACGCCCGTCACGTACGCGGCGCTCACCAAGCGCGGACGGCTGGCCTTCGAGGACTACACCAAGGCGATCCGCGCCTTGCTGGACAACGCTGGAGGAGTCTGATGACGGTTCTCGCCAGGACGGTCGAGGCCACCCGCCGCTACGGCGACGTGCTGGCGCTCGACCGCGTCTCGCTCGACATCAGAGCGGGCGAGCTGGTGGGCCTGCTCGGCCCCAACGGCGCGGGCAAGTCCACCCTGATCAACCTGTTCGTGGGGCTGCGCCGCCCGACGTCCGGCGTGGTGGAGCTGCTCGGCGGCTCGCCCTCCGACCCGGTGCGGCGGCGCGGCATCGGCGTGACACCGCAGGAGACCGGGCTGCCCGAGTCGTTACGCGTCGCCGAGATCGTCGACTTCGTCTCGGCCCACTTCCCCGACCGGGTCCCCAAGGAGGAGCTGCTGGCCCGCTTCGGGCTCGACGACCTGGCCAGGCGGCAGGTCGGCGGGCTGTCCGGCGGGCAGCGGCGGCGGCTGGCGGTGGCGCTGGCGTTCGCCGGCAACCCGCGGCTGGTCTTCCTCGACGAGCCCACGACCGGCCTCGACGTCGAGGCGCGGCGCACCTTGTGGGAGGGCATCAGGTCCTTCCACGCCGAGGGCGGCACGGTGCTGCTCACCAGCCACTACCTGGAGGAGATCGAGGCCCTGGCCGAGCGGGTCGTGGTGGTGGCCGGCGGGCGCGTGCTGGCCGACGACACCGTGCGCGCCGTACGCGAGATCGTGGGCGTGCGCCGGGTGTCGTTCGCCGCGGCCGAGCTGCCCGAGCTGCCCGGCGTGGTGGGCGCCGAACGCCACGGCGACCGCGTCGACCTCGTCACCACCGACCCCGACCGGCTGGTCGTCGAGCTGGTGCGCAGCGGCGCGTCGTTCTCGGACCTGGAGATCAGGCCGACCACCCTCGAAGAGGCCTTCCTCGCCCTGACCTCGAAGGAGTCCGCGCATGTCTAGCCTGGTCGTCGCGCACACCCGCTATCTCCTGCTCGAACAGCTCAGGGTGCCGATCAGCCTGCTGGCCGGCGCGTTCTTCCCTGCCGTGGCGATGGTGGCGTTCGTGGTGCCGTTCGCGGGCAGCGACCCGCGGGCGGCCACGATGGCGACGGGCTCGCTGGCGTTCTTCGGCGCGATGTCGGGGGCGCTCATCGGGCTCAGCATCACCGTGGCGCAGGATCGCGAGCTGCCGTGGAACCCCTACCTCCGCACCCTCCCCGCGGGCCCGGCGCCCCGCTTCGCCGCGCGCATCCTGGCGACGCTGGCCGTCACGGTGACCTCCATGGTGCCCGTGCTGCTGGTGGCAGGCCTCTTCACCGAAGCCACGACCACGCCGCCGCGGCTGCTGCTGGGCCTGGGGGCCGTCGTCGCCGGCCTGGTGCCGTTCATGCTGCTCGGGCTGTTCATCGGGTTGGTGACGACGTCCAAGGCCGCGATCGCGGTGTCGCAGGTGCTGTTCTTCCCGATGGCGGTCCTCGGCGGGCTGGTGATGCCGCCGCAGATCCTGCCCGGGTTCGTCCAGGCGATCTCGCCGTACGTGCCCACCAGGGGCGTGGCCGAGCTGCTGTGGGCGATCACGGCGGGCTCCACGCCGGACGCGGTGGCGCTGGTCATGCTCGGCGTGTGGACGGTCGTCGCGGCCGCGGCCGCCGCCTGGGCCTACCGCCGCGACGAGGGCCGGCGCTTCTCATGAGTTCGGGGGGGGTGTGCCGCCGAGTCCGCAGCGATCTCGACGGCACACCCGTCCATGAGGGGGTCTTGGGGTCAGCTCTGCTCTTGGAGGGTGACGTCGACCTCGTGAGTCTTGCCGTCCCTCATATATGTGATCTTGACCTCTTGGCCCGGTTTGAAACCTCTGACCTGTCCCACAACCGTATCGCCCCCGTCAACCGTCTTGTCGCCGATCTTGGTGATCAGGTCGCCCTGCCGCAGACCGGCCTTCTCCGCCGGGCTTCCGGCGGTGACCTGACGGACGAGGGCCCCGGGCACGTCGCCCATGGCGTCGGTGACGCTCACGCCGAGGAACGCGTGGGTGACCTTGCCGTCGGTGATGAGCTGCTCGGAGACCTGCTTGGCGGTGTTGACCGGGATGGCGAAGCCGACGCCGCCGCCCGCGGCCTCGGACGCGATCGCGGTGTTGATGCCGACCAGCTCGCCCGCGGCGTTGACCAGCGCGCCGCCGGAGTTGCCGGGGTTGATCGAGGCGTCGGTCTGGATGGCGCCGCCGATCGTGGTGAGCGGGCTCTGCTGCCCCTGCATGCCCCAGCCGGGCGGGAGCTGCTGGCGATCCTCGCCGAGGTTGAGCGTACGGTCGAGCGCGCTGACGATGCCCGCCGTGACGGACCCGTCGAGGCCGAGCGGGCTGCCGATCGCCAGCACGGGGTCGCCCACCCGGAGCCTGTCGCTGTCGCCCAGCGTGGCCTTGGTCAGCCCGGAGACGCCCTCCGCCCGGATGACCGCGAGGTCGGTGGCGGGGTCGGTGCCGACGACGGTGGCCTTGGCCGTCTTGCCGTCGCTGAACTTGACCGTCATCTGGCCGGCCTGCCCCGCGCCGACGGCCACGTGGTTGTTGGTGAGGATGAGGCCGTCCTCCGACAACACCACACCGGAGCCCTCACCGGTCTGGCCCTGGATCATCACCACCGACGGCTGCACCTTGGTCGCGACCTCGGCCACGGTGAGCTGGTCGGAGGCGGTCTTGAAGACCGGGCCCGGCGTGCCGGTGGTGCTGCTGGCGACCGGCTGTGGCTGGAACGAGGTGGCGACGTAGGCTCCCACCACACCGCCGCCGATCGCCATGGCGGCCAGGGCCAGACCGGCGACGACCTTCTGGCCGGCGTTCAGCCGTGCCTTCACGGGCGTCCCGGCCGGCGGCGGTGGCGGCGGCTGGGGCATGGGGTGCGTGTCCCTCCGGGGAAAGCCCCCGGCGGCCGGCGGAACGGCGCCGAACTGGCTCCACCCACCGGAGCCCTCCTGCTGAGGGCGCTGCTCGTGAGGCTCGTTCGCGTTCATCTGTCATCTCCTCAAGTCCCGATGCCTCAAGGATGTCAAGACACGCGTAAGACCTGCTTAAGAGCCCGTTCGGCACGCTACGAAACCACTCACGCACGCTTTATAGCCGCTGGTTGCACGGGCGATCACAGCCGCATGACCCGCAGAAAGATCTACCCGATCTTTGCATGGGCGGTGGTCCGCATCATCGGCGCTCCTGCGCGGAAGCCGACGTGCGCCCGAGCCTCCGGCGCGCGAGGTTGGCCCGTGCTCTGCGCCAGGTGATCAGAGGGTGGAAAGGTTGGCGCACACACCTTCCCACCCTCGAACGATGTTTCGCCATACAGGTCCGGTCTCCCGGACGTGATTTCCAGACCGGTGGCTCATGACATGGTCGAAACCACCGGCAGGAACGCGCATTCGTTCAGGACCTTAATCGGGGCCCCCTTGATGACGTCGTAGCTTCCCCAGCCAGCGCCGCTTCTTCTGCTTCGTCTGCGGGCCGGCAGCCGTCGGCGGGGCCGCCTCGACCGGCTGCTTCTTCTTGAATCTGCGCAGGAACGTGCGCACTCGATCCATCAGTTTCCTCATGCGATCCACCTACCCGACAGGAGGCTGTCATGCCGCTGACCAGCGGCGACACTTGACCTGCCACCCAACGCCGGCGCTCCGTCAGCGGGCGGGCCAGTACTCGTCGCGGAGGAGGCGTTTGTAGAGCTTGCCGGTGGGGTGGCGTGGCAGCTCGGGGCGGAAGTCGACCGACTTGGGGCACTTGTAGTGCGCCAGGCGCTCCCGGCAGTACGCGATCAGCTCCGCCTCCAGCCCCGGGCCGGCCTCGTCCATCGACATCGGCTCGACCACGGCCTTGACCTGCTCCCCCATCTCCTCGTCCGGCACCCCGAACACCGCCACGTCGGCGACCTTCGGATGCACCGACAGCACGTTCTCGGCCTCCTGCGGGTAGATGTTCACCCCGCCCGAGATGATCATGTACGAGCGCCGGTCGGTGAGATACAGGAAGCCCTCGGCGTCGAGGTGGCCGATGTCGCCCAGCGTCGTCCAGCCCCTGCCCCGCGGGTCCTGAACCGAGCGGGTCTTCTCCGGGTCGCCGTGGTACTCGAAACGCCCGCCGCTCTCGAAGAAGATCGTGCCGTGCTCGCCGGGCGGCAGCTCGTCGCCGTCCTCGTCGCAGATGTGCACGGTCCCGAGCAGCGGGCGGCCGACGGTGCCCTTGTGCTTGAGCCAGTCCTCGGGGCCGACGTACAGGAAGCCGTTGCCCTCGGTTCCGGCGTAGTACTCGTGGATGATCGGCCCCCACCAGTCGATCATCTGCTCCTTGACCGGGATGGGGCAGGGCGCGGCGGCGTGGATCGCGTAGCGCAGCGAGGACAGGTCGTGCTTCTGCCTGGCCTCCGCGGGCAGCTTGAGCATCTTGATGAACATCGTCGGCACGAGCTGCGTGTGCGTCACCCGGTGCCGCTCCACCAGCGCGAGGTACTGCTCCGGATCGAAGCGCTCCATCACCACCACCGTGGCCCCGAGCCGCTGGAACGACAGGCTGTAGCGCAGCGGCGCGGCGTGGTAGAGCGGCGCGGGCGACAGGTAGACGCTGTCCGCCGAGGGCGCGAAGAGGAACTGGATGAGCTGGAGCAGCGCGCCCGGCTCGGTGAGCGGGCCGTACGTCGAGGGCAGCTTGACGCCCTTGGGCCGGCCCGTGGTGCCCGAGGAGTAGAGCATGTCCATGCCCATGCACTCGTCCTCGATCGGGATGACCGGTTGCCCGGCCACGGCCTGCTCGTACGACTGGAAGCCCTCGGCGGCGCCGTCCAGCATGAGCCGCAGCTCGACGCCGGGCGTGGCGGCGGTGACCGAGGTGGCGACGCCGGCCAGGTCGGCGCTGGAGATGAAGACGCGGGCCCCGCAGTTGTTGACGATGTAGGCCAGCTCGTCCGTCTGCAGCCGCGAGCTGATCGGCGTGTAGTACAGGCCCGAGCGGTGCGCCGCCCAGGCGATGACGAGGAAGAGCGGGTGGTTGGCGAGCATGAACGCGATGTGGTCGCCGGGCCGCAGCCCGGCCGCCCGGAACAGGTGGGCCAGCCGGTTCGACTCTTCGTCCAGCTCGCGGTAGGTGACGATCCGTCCGGAGCCCGCCATGATCACAGCGGGCTTGTCGGGGGTGGCTGCTGCGATGGCTCCCGGATGCATGACCAGAACAGTATTCGGTGCGTCGGCGGCGGGCCAGGACCCAATTTCGGCGACGACGAAGCCGCGGCCTCACCTTCGAGTGCCGCGGCTTCGCGTGGGGCTCAGACGCCCGCGTGGTGGACGGACTCCCACCCGGAGTGGAAGCCGGTCGGACGGGAGTGGTCGCCTCTGCTCACGTCCACGGAGATGTGGGCGGCGTTCTTACCGGAGAAGGAGAAGTGGCGGGGGTGCCTGCCGCAGTTGGCGAAGCTCTTGAACGAGGACGAGCCGTTCTCGTGCACGACCTTGAACGTCTCCCACGCGCACTTGCCCCTGCCCGACTTGTGGTTCACGAGCGTGCTGTGCACGGTGAAGAACTCCCTGTACCGCCACTCCCAGACCTTCTTGCCGACCTTCTTCACGACCCATTTGCAGTGCCGGTCGCCCTTGTGGTCCTTGAAGCACTCGCGGTCCCTGACGAAGTCGGTCTTCCAGTACCAGTGCCGGTAGCGCTGGCGGTCGACGGACACGTGACCGCGCGCGGCGGCCTTGTGGTCGGCGGAGAAGTAGGGGCCCCAGCCCGCCTGGGATGCGGTGGACGCGCCGGCCGCGGCCGGCGTGAGGACCGCGGCCACGGCGGCCGCGGTGATGCCGAGCATGATTCGTGAGGCGATTCGCACGGGGTCTCCTCGGGAGAGGTTTTCCTGACCCCGCTTTCGTACGCCTTCCTGATTGCTCTCGGCTTACAATTCGCTTAACGCCATAAAAGGCCGGATAAGATGATATTCCAGAATGATCGCGAAAAATCGTGATCATTCGGTTGATCATTTATCCGGCCCCTTGATGTGTTACTCGGCGGGGATCACCGAGCCCTGGTACTTCTGCTCGATGAAGTCCTTGACCTTCTGGTCCCGCAGGAGCTTGCCGAGGGTGACGATGTTGGCGTCCTTCTCGTGGCCCGCCTGGACGACCAGGCCGTTGACGTACGGGTTGCCCTCGGTCTTCTCCAGCACCAGGGCCTGCGAGGCGGGCTTGAGCCCGGCCTCGATGGCGTAGTTGCCGTTGATCACCGCGGCGTCGACATCCTCCAGCGAGCGGGGCAGCTGGGCCGCCTCCAGCGCCTTGAACTGCAGGTTCTTCGGGTTCGCCGTCACGTCGCGCTCGGTGGCCGCGGTGCTCGCGCCCTCCTTGAGGGTGATCACGCCGTTGTCGGCGAGCAGCTTGAGCGCGCGGCCGAGGTTGGTGGCGTCGTTCGGGAGCGCCACGGTGGCGCCGGCCGGCAGCGCGGAGACGTTCGTGATCTTCTTGGAGTACAGGCCGAGCGGCTCCAGGTGGACCGGCGCGACGAAGCTCAGGTCGGTGCCCTTGGTGGCGTTGAAGTCGTCGAGGTACGGCTTGTGCTGGAAGAAGTTGGCCGTGAGCTGCCCTTCCTCGAGCTGGACGTTCGGCTGCACGTAGTCGGTGAACTCCACGATCTCGAGCTTCAGCCCGGCGGCCGGGGCCAGGTTGTCCTTGACGAAGTTCAGGATCTCCGCGTGCGGCACGGGGCTCGCGCCGACGCGGAGCACGGCGTCGGCGCCCTCAGCGGTGGCGCCGCCAGCGGCGCCGTCGGTGGCGGACTGCGACGTGCCGCATGCGGCGAGCGACAGAGCCAGCGCGACAGCACCCACAATGCGGTGAATTTTCATGATTTTTCCTTACTTATGCGATAGTCGGCGAGCGATCAGGTCGCCGAGGCTCTGCAGCAGTTGCACGATGACGATGAGCAGGACGACGGTCACGATCATGAGGAGCGTCTCGAAGCGCTGGTAGCCGTACCGGACGGCCAGGTCGCCCAGCCCGCCCCCGCCGAGCGTGCCCGCCATGGCGGAGTAGCCGATGAGCGCCACGACCGTCACGGTCAGGCCCGCGACCAGGCCGGGCAGTGCCTCCGGCAGCAGCACCTTGCGCACGATCGTGGTCCGGCTCGCGCCCATGGCCTGCGCGGCCTGCACGACGTCGGTGCCGACCTCGCGCAGCGCCGTCTCCACCAGCCGCGCGTAGAAAGGCACCGCTCCGACGGTCAGCGGCACCACGAACGCGGCGGTGCCGATGGTCGTCCCGACGACGAGCCGGGTGAACGGGATGATCGCGATCATCAGCACGATGAACGGCAGCGACCGCCCGATGTTGACCACGAACCCGAGCACCGCCCGCGGCCCCGGCAGCGGCCGCAGCCCGTCGCGGTCGAACGCCACCAGCGCCACGCCGAGCGGCAGCCCGAACAGCAGGGTGAACAGCGTCGACCACCCGACCATCTGCGCCGTCTCCAGCGTCGCCGGGCCGAGCAGCGGCAGGATCTCTTCCCAGGTCACGCGGCCTCCTCGACGATCAGCCCGGAATCCCTCAGGTACGCCAGCGCCGCGGGCCGGTCGGCGCCGTCGAGCGTGACGCGCAGCCGGCCGACGGGACCGGCCGGCAGCTCCTCGATGGAGCCGCCCAGGATGCTGAGGTCCACGTCGAACTTGCGCACGACCTCCGACACCACGGGCTCCGACACCACGGGCTGGCGCGGGTCGCCGGTGAACGTCAGCGTCACCGAGCCGGCCGGCGCGGGCTCGGGCAGCGGGAAGATCTCCCGGGTCAGGCGGGAGCCGGGCGTGCGGATGAGGTCGGCGATGGCGCCGGACTCCTCGATGCGGCCGTTCGCCATGATGGCCACCGAGTCGCAGACGCTCTTGACGACGTTCATCTCGTGAGTGATGAGCAGGATCGTCAGGCCGAGCTCGGCGTTGAGGCGCTTGAGCAGGGCGAGGATCGACTGCGTGGTGGCCGGGTCGAGGGCGGAGGTGGCCTCGTCCGACAGCAGCACGGCCGGCTCTCCGGCCAGCGCGCGGGCGATGCCGACGCGCTGCTTCTGGCCGCCGGACAGCTGGTGGGGCCGGTCCTTGCCGCGCCCGTCGAGGCCGACGAGCTCCAGCAGCTCGGCGACACGGCGCTCGCGCTCGGCCTTGGGCACCCCCATGACCTCCAGCGGGAAGGCCACGTTGCCGGCGACCGTACGCGAGGAGAGCAGGGCGAAGTGCTGGTGGATCATGCCGATGCGCTGCCTGGCCCGGTTGAGCTCGGCGCTGCCCAGCGCGGTCAGGTCCTGGCCGGCGACCGTGACGGTGCCGGCGGTGGGACGTTCGAGCAGGTTGACGCAGCGCAGGAGGGTGCTCTTGCCGGCGCCGCTCTGGCCGAGCACGCCGTAGATCTCGCCTTCGCGCACGTGCAGGTCCACGCCGTCGAGCGCGACGGTCGTGCCGTACTGCTTGCGCAGGCCTGAAGCCTGGATCACGGGACTTCCCCACGACTGAGGGCGGCCACGAGCGCGGCCGCGGGAACGTACATCACCGGACGAGGAGGGACCGAGCGGTCAGCGGGTGCCCGGGGGGAACGGCAGGTGCGTCAGCCTGCGCAGCACGAAGCCAGGTGTGATCATGAGGGAACCTTCGAGGGAACGGGCGGAAGGGGTGGTCTAGCGGGCCGGCATTCGCCCCATACGCATGCGGCGACACGCGCCGCTGTGGGCACGGTGGTCGGTCGCGTATGCCTCGTTCACGACTTGCCTAACGGAATGCGGAGATTTCTCTATTCCGCCGCCGCTTGGTGATGTATGTCACGCTGTGCGACATGAGACTGCCCCGCCGTACCCCAGGAGGCCGGGTGCGGCGGGGCAGTCGCCCGGGAGGTCAGGCCGCCACGGTCGAGGCGACCTGAGCCGGGGCGAGCGCGATGTCGAGGACCTCGCGCACGTCGCTGACCGGGTGGATGGTCAGCTCGTCGCGGACCTCCTCGGGCACGTCGTCGAGGTCGGGCTCGTTGCGCGCCGGGATGAGGACGGTCGTGATGCCCGCGCGGTGGGCCGCCAGCAGCTTCTGCTTGACGCCGCCGATCGGCAGCACCCGCCCGGTCAGCGAGATCTCGCCGGTCATGGCGACGTCGCTGCGGACCAGCCGCCCGGACAGCAGCGAGGCCAGCGCCGTGGTCAGCGTCACGCCCGCCGAGGGGCCGTCCTTCGGGACGGCGCCCGCCGGGAAGTGGACGTGCACCGAGCGGTCCTTCAGCGCGGTGACCGGCAGCTCCAGCTCCGCGCCGTGCGAGCGCAGGTAGGACAGCGCGATGCGGGCCGACTCCTTCATCACGTCGCCGAGCTGGCCGGTCAGCGTGAGGCCCGTCTCGCCGGTCTCGGGGTCGGCCAGCGACGCCTCCACGTAGAGCACGTCGCCCCCCGCCCCGGTGACCGCCAGACCCGTGGCCACGCCGGGCACCGAGGTGCGCTGGGAGGTCTCGGGCAGCGACGACTCCGGCACGAACCTCGGCCGGCCGAGGTAGCCCACCAGGTCGTCGGCGCCGACGGTGACGGGCAGCTCGTCCTGGTCGCCCGAACGGGCCGCCACCTTGCGCAGGACGCGGGCGACCGAGCGCTCCAGCGAGCGCACGCCGGCCTCGCGGGTGTACTCGGCGGCGAGCCTGCGCAGCGCGGCGTCCTCGACCGTGACCTCCTCGGCCGTCAGGCCCGCGAGCTCCAGCTGCCGGGGCACGAGGTGGTCGCGGGCTATCGCGACCTTCTCGTCCTCGGTGTAGCCGTCGAGCGTGACGACCTCCATGCGGTCGAGCAGCGGCCCGGGGACGGCCTCCAGGACGTTGGCCGTGGCCAGGAAGAGCACGTCGGACAGGTCGAGCTCGACCTCGAGGTAGTGGTCGCGGAACGTGTGGTTCTGGGCCGGGTCGAGCACCTCCAGCAGGGCGGCCGTCGGGTCGCCGCGGTAGTCGGCGCCGACCTTGTCGACCTCGTCGAGCAGGACCACCGGGTTCATCGAGCCGGCCTCGCGGATGGCGCGGACGATGCGGCCGGGCAGCGCGCCGACGTAGGTGCGCCGGTGGCCGCGGATCTCGGCCTCGTCGCGGACGCCGCCGAGCGCCACGCGGACGAACTTGCGGCCCATCGCGCGGGCCACGGACTCGCCGAGCGACGTCTTGCCGACTCCGGGAGGGCCGGCCAGGGCGAGGACGGCGCCGCTGCGGCGGCCGCCCACCACGCCGAGGCCCTTGTCCTGGCGGCGCTTGCGCACGGCCAGGTGCTCGATGATGCGGTCCTTCACGTCGGTCAGGCCGGTGTGGTCGGCGTCGAGCACGGCCCTGGCGCCCGTGATGTCGTAGTTGTCTTCCGTACGGTCGTTCCACGGGATGTCGAGCACCGTGTCGAGCCAGGTGCGGATCCAGCCGGTCTCGGGAGACTGGTCGGACGTCCGCTCCAGCTTGTCGACCTCCTTGAGCGCGGCCTCGCGCACCTTCTCCGGCAGGTCGGCGGCCTCCACGCGGGCGCGGTAGTCCTCCTCCTCGGTCTCGGAGTCGCCGTTGAGCTCCTTGAGCTCCTTGCGCACGGCGGCGAGCTGCTGGCGCAGCAGGAACTCGCGCTGCTGCCTGTCCATGCCCTCCTGGACGTCCTTGCGGATCGTCTCGGCGACGTCGAGCTCGGCGAGGTGCTCACGGGACCACTCGATCAGCCTGGCCAGCCGGTCGGCGGGGTCGGCGGCCTCCAGCAGCTCGACCTTCTGCGCCGTGGTCAGCCACGGGGTGTAGCCGGAGCTGTCGGCCAGCACCGACGGGTCGTCGATCTGGTTGACCTGGTCGACCACCTGCCAGGCGCCACGCTTCTGCAGGATGGTGGTGGCCAGCGCTTTGTACTCCTTGGCCAGCTCCTGGGCGTGCTCGCCCACGGGGACGGCGTCGATCGTCTCGGCCTCGACCCACAACGCCGCGCCGGGGCCGGTCGTGCCGGTGCCCACGCGGATGCGGTCGACACCGCGCACCACCGCGGCGGGCTCGCCGCCGGGCAGCCTCCCGACCTGCTCGACCACGGCCCGCACGCCGATCGCGCCGTAGCGGCCGTCGATCCGGGGAACGAGGAGGACCCGCGGCTTGTTGCCGCCAGATGCGCGGGCCGCGTCGATGGCGGCGCGGACCTCGGAGTCGGACAGGTCCAGCGGGACCACCATGCCCGGCAGGACGACGGCGTCGTCCAGCGGCAGGACCGGGAGGGTCAAGCTCTCACTCATGCGCACTCCAAAGGATTGAGTTATACCGACTCAATTCATCGGAGCCCTCTGATGTTCCCTTCTCTGCCGATGTTCGCTCAGGGCGATCGTAATCATGTAAGCGATACCTGAGGGTGACACCGGAATCAACCCGTGGTCCGACGCTGGGGGCGGCCCCGGCGCGTAGTCTCAGCCAGGTGATCCGCGCCCGCTCCCTCAGCCACCGGCGCCGCCGCCCAACCCCTCAGGAAGAGCCGGCCCGCACCGACACCACCGGCGGCCGACGCGCCCCGGGCGAGGATCCCCCGGAACCCGAGGCTCCGGAGCCCGGCAGCCCACAGCGCGAAACCCGGCGAGCCGACGGCGCGCCACCCGGCAGCGCGCAACCTGGGACATCGGAGCCGCAGAGTGCGGAGCCCGGCGGTGACAGGCGCGCTGCCGGCGTCTCCGCGGAGCCCGCCACGGGCCGGCCCCACTCGGCGCACGCCGGCGCCGAAGACGCCCGTCCCGCTGGGAGCCCTGACGGCCGAAACCCTTCCCGTGGAGGGCGTGACCGGGTCGTGGCGTGGGCGCGGGTGGTGGTCGAGCCGGTGGCGACGGCGCTCTTCAGGGGTGACGCCGACCCGGCGCCACCGGCGCGGCGGCCGACGATGCGGGTGCCGCGCGCGTTCCGGGTGCTGCTGCCGTCCCAGAGCGTCGGCCTCGTGCAGGTGGCCGACATCGCACTGGCCGTGATCCTTTACGGGGTGACCGTCTCCACGGTGCTCGGCTGGAACTCCCGAGTCCCCGGGCAGCCGGTCGGCGAGAGCCTGGTCCATCTGACCGGGATCGGCGTCTGCCTGCCCTTGGTGCTGCGCGACCGCCTGCCGCTGGCCGCGTGGCGGGTCGCGGCCGTGCTGCTGCCGGTCGTCATCTGGGTGACGATCCGGCTCGGCGGGGCCGCGCCGCCGTACCCGTTGCCGGCGATCATCATGTACCTGCTGGTCCTCTACTCGGTCGCCGTGCACTGCGAGCGCCGCGTCACCATGGCCGTCTGGGCCCTCACGGTCCTGGCCGCCTGGATGATCCACCCCAACTCGATGGCGCTGGTGACCGTCGTGGTGTCGGTGGCGGTGGTGTTCGGCTACAACGTCCGCGTACGCCGCACCGCGACGGCTCGGCTCGTCGAGGAGGAACACCGTACCCGGCAGGCCGAGGGCGCCCAGGCCGTGCTGGAGGAGCGGGCCCGCATCGCGCGGGAGCTGCACGACGTGGTGGCGCACCACATGTCGGTGATCGCGATCCAGGCGGAGGCGGTGCCGCTGAAGGCGGCCGGCGACGCCGCGCAACTGGAGGCCGGGCTGGCCGAGATCCGCCAGCTGTCGCTGGAGGCGATCGCGGAGCTGCGCCAGGTCCTCGGCGTGCTGCGTGATCCGGAGGGCCGCGCCGACACCGCCCCGCAGCCGGGGCTCGACCGGATCGACGAGCTGGTCGCCAACGCCCGCGCCGCCGGGCTGGCGGTGCTGGTCAAGCGGTCCGGCTCGGTGGAGGAGCTGCCGCCGGCCGTGGGGTTGTCGGCGTACCGGATCGTGCAGGAGTCGCTGTCCAACGTGATGCGCCACGCGCCGGGGGCGGGCGTCGCCGTCGACCTCAGCCGCGGCCGCGGTGAGCTGGCGCTGCACATCGTCAACGGACCGGGCACCGGCCCGGGCGCCGGAACCGGCGCGGTGGCCGACAGCCGGCGCGGTACCGGTC
>NZ_SMKQ01000216.1 GCF_004348995.1 Nonomuraea terrae | reverse complement strand
CGGCAGGGGCGTGCTCATGGGCGGGGTGTCGGGCGTGCGGGCGGCCGAGGTCGTGGTGATCGGGGCCGGGGTGTCCGGCATGAACGCCGCCGCCATCGCCCTCGGCATGCAGGCCGAGGTGCTGCTGCTGGACAGGAACATCGACAAGCTGCGCCAGGCCGACCTGATCTACCAGGGCCACTGCCAGACGGTGGCGTCCAACACGCTGGAGATCGAGCGCGCCGTGATGGACGCCGACCTGGTCATCGGCGCGGTTCTGGTGCCCGGCGCCAAGGCTCCGACGCTGGTGACCAACGACCTGGTCAGCCGGATGAAGCCGGGCTCGGTGCTGGTGGACATCTCGATCGACCAGGGCGGCTGCTTCGAGGACTCACGGCCGACGACGCACGAGCAGCCGACGTACCGGGTGCACGAGTCGGTCTTCTACTGCGTGGCCAACATGCCCGGGGCCGTGCCGCACACCTCGACGTACGCCCTGACGAACGTGACGTTGCCGTACGCGCTGGCCATCGCCGAGCAGGGGTGGCGGCGGGCGATGCGCGCGGACCCGGCGCTGGCGCTGGGTCTCAACACCCACGACGGCCACCTGACCAGCCGGCCGGTGGCCGCCGCGCACGACCTGGAGTGGACGCCGCTGGAGGACGTGCTCGGCTGAGCACGCCCTCCGGGAAGGCTCCTACTGCTGCGACTCGCCGGGCGTCGGGGCCAGGGTCTCCATCGGGGCCTGCTGGTTGCCCGTGGGCTCGGGCGGCAGCGGCGCCTGGTCGGCCGTGGTGGTGATCGCGTCGGGGCCGCCGCAGGTGGCGCCCGGCTCGGGCGTGTCAGGGCCGTTCTGGTAGCGGTTGATGAACGCCTCCAGCTTCGGGTCCTGCGGGCCGGTCAGGCGCAGCTGGTGGCCCCACGACGACACCACGATGGGCGACGGCAGGTTGGGGAACGGGCTCATCAGCATGTAGTCCTGCTGGCCGGTGGAGGTGGCGACCTCCCTCAGCTGGTCGACCTGGGCCTTGGGCAGGTCGGGGCGGTAGGTGATCCAGACGGCGCCGTGCTCCAGCGAGTGCACGGCGTGCTCGTTGTGGATCGGCTGGTCGTAGATGTCGCACTGCTGCCAGTAGTTGTTGTGCTCGCCGCCCATCGGCGGCGTCTCCTTGTAGGTCACGGTGTTCGGCACGTGCTGGCCGGCGTCGTACTTCACGCTGACCACGGCGTCGAGATTGGTCTCCTCCGCCCGCCTGACCAGGTAGAAACCGACCACGCCGACGAGCAGCACGACGATGAGCCCGCCGGCGCCCCACATGAGCAGCGCGGCTCGGCGTTCTTTGCGCTTCTGCTCGGCCCGCATCTTCTGCAGATGCTCGCGCCTCGCGTGCGCCTTCTCCTTCGTCATCGTCCCTCCATCGGCGTACCAACTGCGGGTCACCCTATGCCCTCTGGGCGTATGCGGAGAATAAGCGGCGCATAAGCTCCGATCACAGCTTGGTACGCGGCAGGCACGCCGGAGGAGCGCAGCCCCGAGTGGGTAGGCTGGACGGGCCATGGAGAAGCCTGTGAGGAATCCCGTCCTGGTCGTCTGCGGTGTGCTGGTGCTCGCCGCGGCCGCGTTCCTGCTGTTCGGCCGGGGCGGCACGCCCGGCGACGCCTCTGCGGAGGCGGGGTTCGCCCGTGACATGGCCGCGCACCACGCGCAGGCCGTGGAGATGTCGTTCATCGTCAGGGACAAGGGCCCCGCGCCGGAGATCAGGAACCTGGCGTTCGACATCATCACCACGCAGTCCAACCAGCGCGGCATGTTCCTCGGCTGGCTGCAGGCGTGGGGGTTGAGCCAGGTGAGCGGCCAGCGTCCCATGGCGTGGATGAGCGGTCACGCGCACGGCGGCACCCCGATGAAGCCGGTCGACTCGGTGGCGGAGATGCCGGGCATGGCCTCGAGACAGGAGCTGACGAAGCTCAAGCAGGCGACGGGCGCGCAGGCCGAGGTGCTCTATCTGCAGCTCATGATCCGCCACCACGAGGGTGGCGTGGAGATGGCGCAGGGCCTGCTCAAGCTCTCCGACCGCCCCGAGGTGGCCGGCATGGCACAGAAGATCATCGACGGGCAGACCGCCGAGATCACGCTCATGACCGACCTGTTGCGCCGGCACGGTGCGCAGCCGTACCCGTCGATCCTGCCGCGGCAGTAGCCATGAGCGCCGACGCGGTCGTCGTGGGCTCGGGGCCCAACGGGCTGGTCGCGGCGGTCATGCTGGCCCGCGCCGGGCGCAAGGTGCTGCTGCTGGAGGCGGCCGAGCGGTTCGGCGGCGGGCTGAGGTCGGCGGAGCTGACGCTGCCGGGGCGCGTTCACGACATCGGCGCGACCGTGATGGCGATGACGCTGGCCTCCCCCGCCTTCCGCGACCTGGAGCTCAAGGGCGTCGAGTTCGCCCATCCGCCGGTGGCCGCGGCCCATCCGCTCGACGGCCGTCCCGCCGTGCTGGTCCACCGCGACCCGCGGCGCACCGCCGAGGGGCTCGGGCGCGACGCGGGCGTGTGGCTGGCGACCGCGGGCGCGGCGGCGCGGGCCGGGCTGCCGCTGATCGACCTGCTGCTCAAGCCGCTCGGACCGTGGCCGCCGCACCCCATGACGTTCGCGCGGGCGGCCAGGTTCGGCCTGGCCGGGGCGCTGCCCGCCACGACGCTGGCCCGGCGGGCGTTCCGCACGGTGGAGGGGCGCGCGCTGCTCGCGGGCATGGCCGCCCACTCGGTGCTCGACCTGCGCTCCCCCATGACGGCCGGCTACGGGCTGATGCTCGCCGCGCTGGCGCACGTGGTGGGCTGGCCGCTGGTCAGGGGCGGGTCCCAGCGGCTGGCCGACGCGCTGGTCGCCGAGCTGCGGTCGCTGGGCGGTGAGGCGGTGAGCGGCCATCGCGTACGGCGCCTGGCCGAGCTCGACGCGCCCACCGTGGTGCTCGACGTGACACCCCGGCAGTTCCTGGCGATGGCGGACCTGCCGGCGGGCTACCGGCGGCGGCTGGCCCGCTACCGCTACGGGCCCGGGGTGTTCAAGCTCGACTGGGCGCTCGACGGGCCGGTGCCGTGGCGTGACCCGGCGGTGGCCGGGGCGGGCACGGTGCACCTCGGCGGCACGCTGGAGGAGATCGCGCTCAGCGAGGCCGAGATGGCCGCCGGTCGGCACTCGCCCCGGCCGTACGTGCTGCTCGTGCAGCCGTACGCGGCCGACCCGACGCGCGGCGGGCACACCCTGTGGGCCTACTGCCACGTCCCGAACGGCTCGCGCCTCGACATGACCGAGGTCGTCGAGGCGCAGATCGAACGGTTCGCGCCCGGCTTCCGCGAGCGGGTGCTGGCCCGCCACGCGATGGGCCCGGCCGAGCTGGAGGCGGCCAACGCCAACCTGGTGGGCGGCGACATCGGGGGCGGGCTGGCGAGCCTCGTCCAGTTCGTGCGCCGGCCGGTCTGGTCGCCGGCCCCGTGGCGTACGCCGCTGCCGGGGGTGTTCCTCTGCTCGTCGTCCACGCCGCCGGGGCCGGGCGCCCACGGCATGGGCGGCTGGCAGGCCGCCCGCCTCGCGCTGCGGTGACTCAGCTCGCCGCCATCTCCTGGGCCAGGGCTGCGGCGAAGGCGTCCACGTCCTGCTCGGTCGTGTCGAACGCGCACATCCACCGCACCTCGCCGGTCGCCTCGTTCCAGGTGTAGAAGCGGAAGCGCTTGCGCAGCCGGTCGGCCACGTCCTTCGGCAGGACGGCGAAGACGGCGTTGGCCTCGACCTCGCGCGGCAGCTCCACCCCGGGGATGCCGCGCACGGCCTCGGCCAGGCGGCGGCCCATGGCGTTGGCGTGGCGGGCGCTGCGCAGCCACAGGTCGCCCGAGAGCAGCGCCTCGAACTGCGCCGAGACGAACCGCATCTTGGACGACAGCTGCATGTACGTCTTGCGGATGTAGTCGACGCCGGAGGCCGCCGCCGGGTCCAGCACGACGACCGCCTCGCCGTACAGCAGGCCGATCTTGGTGCCGCCGAAGGAGAGCACGTCCACGCCGGCGTCGGTGGTCAGCGCCCGCAGCGGGACGTCCAGCGCGGCGGCGGCGTTGGTGATGCGCGAGCCGTCGAGGTGGACGCGCAGGCCCAATTCGTGGGCGTGCGCGCAGATCGCGGCGATCTCGTCGGGCGTGTAGACGGTGCCGAGCTCGGTCGTGTTGGAGATGGACACCACCTTCGGCTGGGCGCGGTGCACGTCGCCGAAGCCCCACGCCTGCCGGTCGATCAGCTCGGGCGTGAGCTTGCCGTCGGGCGTGGGCACGGGCAGCAGCTTGATGCCGCCCGCCACCTCGGGGGCGCCGCCCTCGTCGGTGTTGATGTGGGCGGTCTCGGCGCAGATCACGGCCTCCCATGGGGCGGTCATCGAGCGCAGGGAGACGACGTTGGCGGCGGTGCCGTTGAACACCGGCCAGGCCTGCGCCTGCTCGCCGAAGTGCTGCTTGAAGACCTCCCGCATGGCCTCGGTGTAGACGTCGTCACCGTAGGAGATCTGGTGTCCGCCGTTGGCGGTGACGATGGCCTGGAGGATCTCGGGGTGCACCCCGGCGTAGTTGTCGCTGGCGAACGCCTTGAGCCGGGGGTCGTGCCGGGAATTCACTGAGTGAGGTCCAATCGTGCGCCGTTGACCTCGGCGGAGGAGCGGTCGTAGAGGCCGCCGATGGCCTTGGCCAGGTCGTTGACATCGGTGAAACGGGAGAACTTCGCGTCGGGCCGCTCGGCGCGCATGGCGTCGTTCACGAGGGCGTTGACGACGAGGACGGTCGCCGCGCTGGAGGTGTCCTTGAGCGCGTCGGCCAGGGAGAGCGTCCACGCCTCCGCCGCCGCCTTGGCCGCCGCGTAGACGGCGCCGCCGGCGCTCGGACGCTCGGCCGCCTTGGCGGAGACGATCACGAAGCGGCCGTTGTCGCTGCGCCGCAGCAGCGGCTCGAAGGCCAGCGACACGTGCTGGAGGGTGCGGATCAGCAGGTCGTGCAGGACGTCCCAGTCGTCGAGGCTGGTCTCGGCGAACGAAGGCGAGCCGCGCCAGCCACCGACGAGGTGGACGACGCCGTCCACGCGGCCGTGCTCGCGGTCGATCCGGGCCGCCAGCTGCTGGACGGCCGCGCGGTCGAGCAGGTCCACGTCGTCCTTGTCGACGCCGATGACGGTGTGGCCCTTTTTCCAGAGATATTCGGAAACAGCCTCACCGGTGGGCCCTCCTGCCCCGGTAACCAGAATGATCATGCTCGGAGTCCTTCAGTCGATTCGACCACCTCGGCCAGCTTACGGCGCAGCGCCTCGTAGAACATGCTGAGGGGGAACTCGTCCGGCAGCACCGCGTCCACCTTGGCCTTCTGCTCCTCCGGCAGCGCCTCGACGCCCTTGGCCCAGGTGGAGGCGGGGTGCGGCGCCACGTACGCGCTCACCAGCTCGTACGCCGCCAGCCAGTGCGCCAGCTTCGGCCGGTCGATGCTGTCGCGGTAGAGCTTCTCGACCTCTCCGCGCAGGTCGGCGACCCCGGCGGCGACCCGGTCCCAGTCGATGGACAGCCGGTTGTCGGTCCACCGCACGACGTCGTTGCGGTGCAGGTAGGCGAAGAGCAGCTGGCCGCCGAGCCCGTCGTAGTTGCGCACCCGCTCCCCCGTGATCGGGAACCGGAACAGCCGGTCGAACAGGATCGCCAGCTGCACGTACCGGGCGTGCGGCACGCCCTGCTGCTCCAGCTTCACGGCCTCGCCGAACGCGGTCAGGTCGCAGCGCAGCTCCTCCAGCGCGTACAGCCAGTACGGCATCCGCTGCTTGATCATGAACGGGTCGAACGGCAGGTCACCGTGGCTGTGCGTGCGGTCGTGCACCAGGTCCCACAGCACGAAGGTGTCCTGGGCGAGCTGCTGGGAGGCGAGCAGCCGGTCGGCGTCCGGCGGCAGGTCCACCTTGAGCGTCTCGGTGGCGGCCCTGGACACCCGGCGGAAGCGGCCGGCCTCGCGGTCGGCGAAGATCCCGCCCCAGGTGAAGCGCTCCGGCGCGCGGCGCACCGCGACCGTCTCGGGGAAGAGCACGGCGGAGTGGGTGTCGTAGCCGGAGGTGAAGTCCACGAACGCGATCGGCACGAACATGGCGTTGTCGTAGCCGCCGGCCTCCAGCCGGGCCAGCCAGTCGGGCCAGATCGTCCGGATCCAGACGGCTTCCAGGTTGCGGTCCCGGTTGCCGTTCTGGGTGTACATCGGGAAGACGACGACGTGCTCCAGCCCGTCCACGCGCTGGGTGTCGGGGTGGAAGAGCTCCAGCGAGCGCAGGAAGTCGGGCACGCCGAGGTCCTGCGCGGCCCAGTCGGCCAGGTCGTCCCGCACGGCCGCCAGGTACGCGGCGTCATGGGGGAAATACTGCGAAATTTCGCCCAGGCTCGCGCTGATCTGCGCCAGCAGCGCCTTGCCCCGCTCCTTCTCCTCCGGGACCGAGCCGTCCTTGACCTGCAGCGGACGGAACTCCTCCACGTCCGCCTTGAGCCGCGCGAACACGGCCGCCTTGCCGTCCTCGGCCGACACCGCCGGGCCCGGGCCGGCCTCGGGAACCCTGGCGGCCCAGGTGATCATGTTGCCCCAGAGCCTGCGGTGGTCGTAGTCGTCCAGCGAGTCGTCGCCGAACAGGTCGGAGTCGGCGAAGACGACCACGCGGCCGGCGCCGTGCCGGAGCGCGACCGCCAGCGGCGCGCCCGCCGGGTCCGCGGACGGCGACGACGCGAACAGCACGACCGCCTCCGGCGCGGAGACGTCGAGCGCGCCGGCCCGGTAGAAGCACGCCGTGCGCACCCCGGCCAGCAGCCCGGACTCGGTGGCACGTTCCCCGAGGACCCAGGTGGCCACGTCCCGGTGGGCGTTCCTGGGGTCGCGCACGGTGGCGTGCCGGACCCGGACGCCGAACCGGGCGAGCAGCTCGTTGAGGTTGTTGCCGTACTTGTCCTGCTCCTCCTCGGCGAGGACGACCAGGCCGCCGCCGGCCGCGACGAAGGACTCGACGGAGTCCAGCTCGGCGGCGGAGAAGACGGGGCTGCCCTGGCCGGTCGTCCGCTCCCACCGCTCCCCCGACGGGTGCGCGATCACCAGGACGTCCTGGCCGGCCAGCGCGGCGGCGTCGAGCGCCCCCTCCGTGCGGGCCGTGACCGTGTGACCGAGGTGGCGCAGCACCCCCGCCGCGCCGGCGTAGCTGGAGTCGTCGGGGTGGGCCGGGTTGACCGCCTCGGCCACCTCGCGCCGGATGGTCCACGACTCACTGTGGGCCTCGTCGAACAACACTCGCGGGAACGCCTGCATGAAATATCTCCCGTTTTCTCCGCTTTCTGACGGAAAATATACACACAGGACGAGCAAAGTCCGCCAACCCTTCCGCATGCCGAGACGGCTCAGCCGGCTCCTGGCCGTACGACGCCGCTCTCGTAGGCGAAGACGACGGCCTGGGCCCGGTCGCGCAGCGACAGCTTCATCAGCACCCGCGCCACGTGTGTCTTGACCGTTGCCTCGCCGACGTACAGCTCGCGGGCGATCTCCGCGTTGGTGAGGCCGCGGGCCAGCAGCCGCAGCACCTCCAGCTCACGCGGCGTCAGCTCGCCGAGCGCGGGGGGCGGCTTCGGCTCCTCCCGGCCGGCGAACGTGGCGATCACCCGGCTGGTCACCGCCGGGTCGAGCAGCGCGTCGCCGGCGTGCACCACCCTGATGGCCTCCAGCAGTTGCTCGGGAGGCGACACCTTGAGCAGGAACCCGCTGGTGCCGGCGCGCAGCGCGGCGTAGAGGTTCTCGTCGGTGTCGAACGTGGTCAGCGTGATGACCTTGGGCGGCGACGGGGTGTCGAGCAGCTCTCTGGCCGCCGACAGCCCGTCGAGCCGGGGCATCGAGATGTCCATGAGGACGATGTCCGGGCGCGTGCGCCGGGACACGGCGACGGCCTCGCGGCCGTCCGCCGCCTCGCCGACGACCTCCATGCCGGGATCGCTCTCGACGACCATGCGCAGCCCGGCCCTGACCATCGCCTGATCGTCGGCGATGACGATGCGTATGCCCACACACCGGAGGCTAGACGTCCGCCCCGCCGTTGGACAGCCTTGGACGGCCGTGCCAAGCCGGTTCCCCGGGTCACGGGACGTGGACGCTCTGCCTGATCCTCGTCTGGGTGGCGTCGTCGCAGGTGGCCCTGGCGCAGAAGTACATGATGAGCATGGTCTTGGGCTCGCGTTCGATCACGTAGCTGACGAAGCCGAGCCGGGTGCCGGTGCCGGGGTCGTGCAGCGCGCCGTCGAAACGGGTGGCCGGGCGGTTGCCCGCCTGGTCGGGCACGGGCCTGCCGAGATCGACCTGGCCGGGCAGCAGGGCCTCCATCTTGGCCTTCATCTGCTCCGAGGTGCCGCCGGCGTCGAGGGTGTCGGAGACCTGGACGTACACGCCGGAGACGCTGTCCGGCTCGCCGGCGACGATCTCGGAGACGGCCGTCCAGTCGGCGCCGGGCCCGGCCACGAACAACTCCTCGAACGCCGAGGCGTGCGGGGAGACCACCGCGAAGAGGTCCTGATGGGTGCGGACGGTCCAGTTCCCCGGGTAGTCGAACGTGAGCGGCGCGGCGGCGCTCGTCTTGTAGCGCAGCCAGGTCTCGGCCTGCTCGCTGACGACGATGAACGCGACCAGCGCGAGCGCCGCGGCGGCGGCCACCAGCGTGGCGGCCACGATCGGCAGCCGGCCGGGCCGCCTGCGCGCCGCCGAGTGCCGCGCGGGCCGCGTCACGGCCACCCTGCGCGCCGGCCCCTGCGAGGGTGCGGGCCGCACGGGGTGGGGCCCGGAGTGCGGGCTCTGGCTCGGGGGCGGTACGAGCGGCTGCCCGCCCCTCTCGTACCGCGCCCCTCCCGCCGGCTCGTACGGCTGCCCGCTGATCGCGTCGCGCAGCGCGGTCACGAACTCGGCGCAGCTGGCGTAACGCTGCTCGGGCGACTTGGCCAGCGCCCGCGTCATGACGGCGTCCACCTGCGGCGGCAGCTCGGGCCGCAGCTGCGACAGCGGCGGCGGCTGCTCGGCCAGGTGGGCCCACAGCAGCGCGATGTCGTTCTCCCGCTGGAACGGCAGCTGCCCCGACAGCGCCTCGTAGACGACGCAGGCCAGCGCGTACTGGTCGCAGCGGCCGTCGATGTGCTCCTTGTTGATCTGCTCGGGCGACATGTAGCGGGGCGTGCCGATGAACTGGTCGGTCTGTGTCAGCCCGGAGATCGACGAGCGGTGCTTGGTGATGCCGAAGTCGGTCAGGTAGACGTGGTCGCCGGCCAGCAGGATGTTGGCGGGCTTGACGTCCCGGTGGATCAGGTCGTGGGCGTGCGCGGCGTCGAGCGCGGCGGCGACCTGGGCGAAGATCTGGTTCGCCTGGCCGAGCGGCAGCGGGCCGCGGTCGTGGATGAGCCGGCGCAGGTCGAGGCCGTCGACGTAGCGCATGGCGATGTACAGCACGCCGTCGGCGTCGGCGTTGGCCTCGTAGATCGGGATGATGTTGGGGTGCTCGATGCTGGCGACCGTCCTGGACTCCAGGATGAACCGCTGCCTGAACCTGTCGTCGACGCTGAGCACGGGGTTGAGGATCTTCAGCGCCACGCGGCGGCTGAGCCGGGGGTCGAGCGCCAGGTAGACGACGGCCATGCCGCCCTTGCCGACGATGTTCTCGACGTAGTACCCGGCCACCTCCTGGCCGATGAGCGATCTTTCGTTCAATGGCATCACGTCTCGCTCGGGTGGCCGCAGTAGCCGCAGAAGCGGTGCGCCGGCCCGAGCCTCATGCCGCACGAGGTGCAGTACTTGATCGCCGGGTCGGACGCGGTCATTACCTGCTGCTCCTGCGGGACCACGGGGAACGACTGGGACCTGCGCACGACCACCGTCTGGTTCGCGCCGTCGTCGAACACCGGACCGGCCGCCGGTGGCTCCGGCGGCGCGGGCTCCAGGTCAGGAGTGCGGCGGCGCCACAGCAGATACGCTCCGCCGCCCGCCACCAGGAAGAGGATCCCGGCCGCCACCAGGAACGGCCACAGCGGCGTCGAGGCGGCGGCCGTGCTCGCCGCCTTCCGCGTCCCCTGGTCCTCGGGGCCGCCCCGCTTGGCCAGCGAGGTCTTCAGCAGCTCCGCCGCGACCACGTTGCCGGGATAGAGCTCCAGCACCCGCTGGAACCCGGGCGCGGCCTCGGTGTAGTACTTCGTGTGGTAGCGGGTCAGCGCCGCCTCGAACGCCGTGTCGATCGCGCCCCGGCGCGGCACCACCTTCGCCTCGGCGAGCACGGCGGTGACCTCCCTGACGCCGATCATCCTGCCGTCCTTGCCGCCGCCGACCAGCAGGCCGATGACGTGGCCGTCCTTGTCGCCGATCACCGGCGCCCCCGCCATGCCCTTGTCGGCGAGCCCGCCCATCTTGACCGGCTCGTCCGCCTTCTCCTCGGGGTCGGCGAACGGCCTGCCCCCGTCTCCCGACGCGCCGCCCTTGCCGAGGTGGGCGATCTCGACGGTGTGCGCGACCTCCGGCCCCGGCCGGCCGAGGAAGCCGGCCACGCTGGTGGGCGAGCCCTCCTGGCCGGGCACCTTGTCGGCGAGCGGCGCGGTCGGCATCCCGACGCCGCCGACGACGGGCGTCACCGGCGCCAGCACGGCCGGGCTGTCGGGATCGGGGCCCGCCTCGAGCAGTTTGACCTTGAACCCGTCGGCGCTGGGCGGCGAGACGTTCGGGTAGGCGGTGATCTCCGTGGTCACGTCGATGATGCAGGTGGCGGTGTCGCTCTTGGGCGGGTAGCAGTCCTGCAGGTGCCGGTCGAGCAGGTCGTCCCGGAGCCGGTGCTTCTCGTCGTCCTCCGGGATCTTCACGTCGTGGTGCTCGGCGAAGATCTTGTTGGCCGCGAGGACGGCGACGTCGTCGGGGTTGTCCACCACCCGCCGGAGCGTGACGATCGTGCCGTCGGGGTTGACGACGGTGCCCGTGCCCGCCCCGAACGGGATGTCGTAGGAGCGCTCCACGTGTCTGAGCCGGCCTACGTGGTCGAGCAGGGTGATCTCCACGTGGGAGACGGCTTCCACTCGTACGACCGCCGGGGTCACCAGGTCGGTGATCCCGCTCGGGTGCTCGTGCGCCGCGACGGGCACGGCGATGAGCGCGAGGGCCACCGCGATGCCGCCGGCAAGGGCTGTGAGGCGCGCCATCTCCGCTCCAAACGCAGGAATACGACCAGCGTCGCAAGCAGGTGCCGTAAGTCAAGGGATCGCCGTACAGTCACCTACGCCGACCCATCGCGGAACGCGCCCCCGGCGTTACTCCCGGCGGCTACGAGCGCGTGATGCGGGGGCCGGCCAGGCAGGCGGGATCGAAGCTCAGAGGGTAGGGCGCGGTCAGCGTCGCCGGGGTGCCCGCCTTGTGGGTCGCCGGGCCCTTGTAGGAGTCGCCGTCGAGCTCGTAGACGTAGAGCGTCGGCCCCTCGTCCGAGTCGCTGACCTCCTCGCTCACGACGACGAGATCAGGGATGTAGAAGTCGCTGTCGCTCGGGCGGACGTTGACCGTCGTCAGGCATTCCAGTCCCGACGGCGCCGCGGTCTCCAGGATGAGCAGCAGACGGGAGATGGCGCGCTGGTGCAGGGGGGTGGGGGCGGCGCTCACGACAAGGCTCCCGTTGAAGAGCTCGTAACGGTTCCCGTCGTCGGGGAACTTCAGCAGGTCGTCGACCGTGAACGGCGGCGCACCGGGAAGAACCGTGCGCCTCGTGGTCGGTTCGCTCGTCGCCATAACGGTCACCCGCCGGGTATCGGGATCGTTGCCCTCGGCCACATGCTACTTGCCCGAATTTCCTTACGCAGAGTCACCTGGACGCCACGATTCGGCGCCGCTCTTCACCGCCGCGTGCACGGCGCGCGCGATCCGGGCGCCCCACTCCGACCGGGGGCCGCCGAACACCTCCTGCGGCCCCTCTGCCGGCACGGCCACGCAGACCGCGTCCGAGGCCGTCCCGGTGCCGGGGTAACCGGTCTCGACCAGCGCCTGCGTCTTCGCCTCCGTGACGGTCATGACGGTGTTGACCAGCGCCGCGTCGGTCATGGCCACGGGGGCGACGACGAGGATGTTGATCGTGCCCACCCGGATGGGCGCGAGCTCGGGGTCCGCGTGCCCGTCGGGGGCGGCGGCCCAGGTGGGCACCCGCAGCCCGACAGTCGCGTACGCCTCCACTCCCCCGTCGCCGGCCCGGACGCAGCGGTCGACGGACGCGGCGGTCATCATGCCGACCCCGTCGCCGCCCGGGCCTAAGGAGGCCAGGTGCTCGGCCGGGTCCATCCGCGCGTACCCGGCGACCACCTGGGCGTTCAGCACCCACTCGCGGGGCCCGATGCCGCCGCCGAGCATCGCCGAGGAGATCATCCGCCAGCCTGGGCCGAACTCCCAGAGCAGCGTCCCGAGCCGCGCGCCGTCCTCCGTCCGGTACGTGAGCTTCACGGCCCTCCCCTCACCAGGTGCACGACGGGCCGGCCGTCGGGGCCGGGCTCGACCTTGACGTGGGCGTCGAAGTGCCGCCCGACGGCCTCCTCGGTCAGCACCTGGGACGGCTCGCCGGCGGCCACCGCCCGGCCGCCGGCCAGCAGCAGCAGGGCGTCGGCGTACAGGCCGGCGACGGTCAGGTCGTGCAGGGTGGTGACGACGGTGAGCCCGTCGGCGCGCCGCAGCCGGTCCACCAGCTCCAGCACCTGCTGCTGGTGGCCGAGGTCGAGGGCGGTCGTCGGCTCGTCCAGCAGCAGCACGGGCGCCTCCTGCGCGAGCGCCCTGGCCAGCACCACGCGCTGCCGCTCCCCGCCCGACAGCTCGCCGACGCGCCGCATGGCGAGCTCGCCCAGGTCGAGCCGGTCGAGGACGGACTCCGTCACCTCCCGGTCGTGCGCGCTCTCCCGCCCCAGGTAGGGGATGTACGGCGTCCGGCCCAGCAGCGCGTAGTCGAAGACCGTCATGTCCGGCGGCAGTGCGGGCGCCTGCGGCGCGTACGCGACGAGCCGGGCCCGGGCGCGCGGCTTCAGCGTCGCGGCAGGACGGGCGTCCAGCAGGATCTCGCCCTGGTGCTTGACCAGCCCCATGAGCGCCTTGAGCAGGGTGGACTTGCCGGCGCCGTTGGGCCCGATGACGGCCGTCCACTCGCCGCGCCGCACGTGCAGGTCCACGCCGGACAGCACCTCGCGGTCGCCGAGGCGTACCGACGCGTCCTGGGTGCGGATCACGTGACGGCCCGCCTGGTCATGCGCAGGACGCCGACGAAGAACGGCGCCCCGACGAACATCGTCACCACGCCGATCGGCAGCTCGGCGGGGGCGAGCACGGTTCGGGCCACGAGGTCGGCCAGCACCAGGAACGCCGCCCCGCCGATGAGCGACAGCGGCAGCACGATCCGGTACGACCCGCCCGCCAGCCGCCTGACGACGTGCGGGACGACGATGCCGACGAACCCGATCAGCCCGCTCACCGCCACGGCCGCGGCGGTGGCCAGGGAGGCGGCCAGCAGCACGGTGAAACGCACCCGCGCCGCTCGCACGCCGAGCCCGGAGGCCTCGTCGTCGCCCACCGACAGCACGTCCAGCATCCGGCCGTGCAGCAGCAGCACGACGGCGGAGACGGCGGCGTACGGCAGGACCAGCCAGAGCTGGTCCCACCCGCCGCCGACGTCGCCGAGGATCCACGAGTAGACCCGCTGCAACTCCTCGACGTTGAACTGCTGGACGAACGTCTGGATCGCGGTCAGGAACGACGTGACCGCCACCCCGGCCAGCACCAGCGTGGCGGTGCCGCCGGCCCGCCCGGCCGTGTTGCCCAGCGTGTACGCCAGGAACACGCCCCCGAGCGCCCCGATGAACGCGGCGACCGGGATGCTCGCGGCCGACGACGGCAGCAGCACGATCGCCGCGGTCGTCGCCAGCCCGGCCCCGGCGGCGGCGCCCAGCAGGTACGGGTCGGCCAGTGGGTTGCGGAACACCCCCTGGTAGGCCGCTCCCGCTATGGCCAGCAGCCCGCCCACCACGGCGGCGACCAGCACCCGCGGCAGCCGCAGCTCGAACAGCAGCCCCTGCTCGACGGGCGCCAGGCCGGAGTCGACGTGCCCGAACGGCAGCCAGTCGGCCACCTGGAGCACCACCTGCCAGGGCGAGATGTCGGCGGCGCCGTCGAGCAGCCCGGCGAGCATGGAGGCCGCCAGCACGCCCAGGGCGCAGGCCACCCAGAGCGGTCTGGCCCTGGAGGGTCGGGCCCGCGTCACCACGTCAGCTCGCGCCGGCTTCGGCCTTGGCCACGGCGGCGCCGATGGTTTCCGCCAGCTGGACGATGCGCGGGCCCCAGCGGGAGGCGATGTCGTCGTCCAGCTCGACCACGTGGTCGTTCTCGATGGCCGACAGGTTCTTCCACCCGGGCCGCTGGGCCAGGGCGTCCTTGTTCTGGCCGCAGCACTTGACGTCGGCCAGGAAGATCAGGTCGGGGTCGGCCTGGGCGACGAACTCGGCCGACAACTTCGGGTAGCCGCCCGCCGCGTCGGGCGCCTTGTCGGCGATGTTGGTCAGGCCGAACAGGCCGTAGATCTGGCCGATGAACGTCTGCGACGTCGCGGCGTACGGCGTCTGGTCGAGCTCGTGGTAGAAGGTGAGCCCGGCGTCCTTGGGGGCCTCGGCGGCCAGGCGCTCCAGGTCCGCCTTCATGCCGGCGACCACCTCGTCGGCCTTGGCCTTGTTGCCGGTGGCCGCGCCCAGCTCCTCGATCTCCTCGTACGCCTCCTCCAGCTTGGTCGCGGAGGGCTGGTGCAGGACGGGCACGTTGAGCTTGCCCAACTGGGCCACGACGTCGCCGAGATCGTCGGAGACGACCACCAGGTCGGGCTTCTGGGCGACGATGGCCTCGACGTTCGGCTTGAAGCCGGACAGGCTCGTCTTCGGGGCCTGCGGCGGGTGGTTGGACTGGACGTCGACCGCGACGACCTGGGGGCCCGCGCCGATGGCGAAGAGCGTCTCGGTGTGGGTCGCCGAGAGCGAGACGATGCGCCGCGGCTTCTCGGCGATGGTCACCGAGCCGTTGGCGGCCTCGACGGTGACGGGGAAGCCGCCGGAGGAGGGCGAGGACGCGGCGGGGGCA